>DVJF01000002.1 GCA_018716965.1 Candidatus Caccenecus avistercoris
CCCCATGAATCATATTCATAACTGCATAGTAAATTATGATTACTATCCGTTAATCCTATGATATCTTCTTGCATGTTTTTAATACAATAATATATTGTATTATTATATTTAAATCCTATTAAACTTCCTTCCTCATCTCGTATATAGTATATCATATTATTTCCGGTTTGTTCAAATATTATCTTATTATTTTCTGTAAAGTAATTGGTTATAGTATTATTTATTTTCTTTTGAGTTCTTATTCCATCTTTATTATAAGTATAAGTAATACTTAAATCATTATCTGTATAGCTTGCTAATTGTCTTCCATTTACCCATGATAGTACTTTATTTCCGATAGTTAATGGATTACCTATTTCATCATAAGTAATTGATTCGTTGTTATATTTAGTTAATTGGTCTTCCCAATTAATATTATTATATTCATAAGTATCTGTATGTAATAGATTATAAGTATCTAATTCATATTCTTGTTTCTTAAGTATATTTCCAGCATTATCATAAGTATATCTTATTGTTTTATTTAAATTATAATCATCTTCTTTAATAAGTTCATTAAAGTTATCATATTCATAATGATTAATTAATTTCTTATTTAAATAAATATCAGTGATATTATATAAATTATCATAATAATATTCATATAAATCATTATTTATTTTCATAGAATTTAATACCGTAGAAGTTTTATTACCATTAGTTATATAAGTATACTCTATTTTTTGATTACCATTTATATCTTTGCTAGTTAATCTTCCTAGATAATCATAAGTATAATTTAAATTATTATTATCAAATGTTACTTTGGTTATAGCATCGTCGGTGTTATATTCAAAAGTAACTGTTTCTTGATTATTTAATGTGTACTCTTTTTTTAATATATTATTATTTGAATCATAATCATATTCAATATTAAAGTTATTTGCTATATATTTACTTATTCTACTTGATAAATCATAATAATAATCATAGTTTTCATTTAAACTTGTTATTTTAGCTAAATTGCCTAAATTATCATAATGATAAGTATAGGTGTTAATATCATTTGTCATCGTTTTAATTCTATCAAGTTCATCATAAGTATAACTAAATGTATCACCATTACCATAAACACTTGATAATAAATTACCATTGTTATTTTCATAATTATTAGTAATAAGAGTAATATTGTCTCCTATTTTTATTTGTTTGGCATTTAAGAAATTATCATAGGTAAAATTATATTCTTTGTTATTTGATGTTATTTTGGATAATAAATTATTAGTATTATAAGTATAATTAACTTCTTTGTTTTCTTTTTGTACTTTGGTTATTTGATCTTTTGAGTTATAAGTATAATAAGTTGTTATATTGTTTGCATCAGTAATACTATTGGTAAGTCCATTTGTTGTATTTATATCATATGTTGTAACTTTATCTAGAGAATCTATTGTTTTGGTAACAAATTTCCCATCTAGGGTATATTCAGCTTTCGATTCAATAAACAATTGTGTATCTATATCTTCAAAATAGAATTGTTCTTCAGACTCTTTGGTATCTTCTGTTTTTAAAGATAATTTATCATTTACACAAGCTAAATTATGTTCAAGTAAGGTATTGTCTTTTGTTTTGGGAATGATTATGTAACTATTGTTGTTTTGGAGGGATAATCTGAACAGAGAATCATCATTTATTAACTTGGTTAAACCAATGGAATTATTAATTAATGTTACATATTCTTCCCCACTTTTTATTCGGTAATAATCTCCTTCTTTAGTTAATAAATAAGCATCATGACTACAATTATCTTCTTTTAAAGATATTTCATTTGTTATGAAATTACTGTCCCAATATTTTTGTGATCCTTTAAGACGGATATAATATGTTTTACCATCTATTACATCTTGATCAGGATTAACATTATTGATAAGTGTTTTAATAGGATTACCAAAATCATCATATAAAATTTCATTGGATATTCCTGATGGTGATATTCCTTTTAATACGCGATCTGTAACTGTATTATCATATTCAAATTTAAAATTATTACCTAATGGATTAAACATGCTTGTTAATTGATTATTTTCATCATAAGTAAAACTAGTATGAGAACTATCCATGTTTCTAATGCCTTCTAAATTACCATTTTCACTATTATGATAATTATAACTTTGTTCTATATCTTTTGATAGAGTAATATTAGCTATATATAAATTATTAGCATTATAATTAGAAAATATAGTTAAGGCTATAGTATCATAGTTATATAAACTATCAGCTGGAAATGGAGCAGAAAAATATTGCCATTCATTATTGTGGGATGGAAGACCAATAGGATCAAGTCCATAACCCATATCTTCGGGAATATTCGTATAATAAAAACTTAATAGTACAGAATTACTATATTCCATACCGGAGCCACTTTTTGGTAAACCTTCATTTTTATACCAGAAAGATAAATTATATAAATCCCCTACTCTATCTTCTGATAAATTACCAATACCATTTACTTTTAATATTGTATCAACAGAAATATCTAAATCAGGATTAGATGCTATTTTTAAGGCTTTTACACCACCATCTAATGTTACTACACTAGCAACATTAGAATATTCATTACCATTTTTATCATGAGCTGATACTTCCCATCCTTCTAATCCATTATGAAAATCACCATTTTCTAACATGTTATAATAATTGGCAATTTCTCCTTCTTCTAGTTGGATATCATCTAGGTAAGCTGTACCTTTTTCATTTGAAGTTATCGTTACTGAAATATATCCGCCTTCTTCTTCAGAAGAAGGATAATCACCCGTCACGCTATATTTTGCAAAATCTTCATTTGGAGGAATAGATATTATATCTAAAGTATCCGTTTTATTTAATCCTCTTCTTTCTAAACTCATAGTTAAGGGTTTATCATTTTTAAAGTATCCACTAAAAGTATAATTTCTTCCTCTAGGAGGAAGAGATGGATCCTCAAAATAGCAATAATCAGAAAATTTTAAACTATAACTTCCAGTTCTTTTTTCTTCCGTTGTTCTAGTTCCAATAAAAAATGTTTCTTCATCTTCAAAGCTACTATTTTTAATTAGATTTTTGGTATATTTAACAGCTAAAATTTCATTAGCTATTTTATTACCCGCTCTATTTACGTCTTCAAAATAACTACCATTATTTTCTTTATAAGTTGTATTATTTTCATAAACTGTTCCTTTACCATAGGCATTATTTAAATTAGCTTCTTCATTTAAATTCGTAATACCAATTGTATTTCCTTGTTCATTAAAAATATAAGTATTATAACGATTTTTATTATCTTTTACTCTTGTTACTAAAAAGCCATAATCAAACTCTAAAGAAGCTCCTTGTTCATTATTTAAACCATATTCCGTAATTTTCTTTACTTTATAGGGACTTGTTTCATAATAAGTAAAATATTTACTTAAACCATTAACATCCATTATTTTTTCAATTAAACCATTATTATTATAAATAAAACTAGTTGTACCATTTTTAGTTACAATATTAGTTATTTTATTATTTGTATAGTTTATTGTAGTGGTAGTACTATCACTACTAATAACTGTATTATCCGTGTTATAAGTAATATTAATACTAGAATTATTGGCATCTGTTATTTTATTAATGCGATTAGATGTATCATAGAAAATAGTAACAGTATCTTTATTAGTATTTGTTAGTTTTGTTAAATAATAGATATTGTTATTTAAAGTAAAGCGATATTCATTATTATCTATATCTGTTACTATATAATCGTTATTTTCTTTTGTTGCTTTTAATCCTAGACCATCTTCATCTATATATTTATTATCAATTTTATTTCCTTCATCATCCAATTCATTTCGGAAATAATGAATGGTTCCATCTGCGTCGGTGTATTCCAAATAATTATTATTATCAATCGTAACTTCTTCTATAGTTTCATTTAAATTGAATTTATAACCGGCTTTATATCCATAGTCTTTATTTAATACAACATCATTAGTATTATAAATTAAACTTAAATTAATAGGATATTTTCCACTTATGGTTTCATTTAAATTAAATACTGTTGTTAAATTACCAGTTAAGTTATTGATGTAGCTTGCCCCATCAGTATATTCTTGAGTCTGGTAAGTCATATAGTCTTCTAAACCATTTTGATTACGATAAGTAATAACTAAATATGGTTTGGGATTATCCATTTCTTCTTCTTCACTAATATTATTATTTTTAGAATAAAATGTATACTCTGGACAATCCTCATTATATACTTCTTTATTGAATTTTAACATAACACCATAATTGGGTGAACCAGAATACCATTTTTTCACTAAATTAGTTATATCAAATGTGGAAGTTTGAAGTTTGTAGATATAACCCATTTCATCTGGATTAATATCTAGTATTGTACGATAGGCATAGCCAAAATCTTCTACCTTATTTTCAAACTTGTCATTCATTGTGTTCCAATTTGCTGTATCTTCTGTCCAATTGGTATTAACCTCATGCACTGTTATATTTTCGTGATATAAATCATGTAAAGCCACTCTATCATCAGCATGACTAATAAGATTAAAATAAGCTTTTATAATATCATAGCCAGTCCCAATGGTAGGTAAATCAAATTTTAGTAAAGAACGATAAACTATATTGTTACTAGCGACTCCAACTTTTAATTTATCAGTGTTATTTCGATCTACATTATCATCACCTAAATAAATATAAGTATCATAAACATTTAATTCACTTTTATTTACTATCGTTGGATCAATAATAACTGGAAACTCGGCTTTATTTAGCCATTCTTGATCTAAATTTAAATTTAAATAATAAGTATTATCTTTTAAATTTAGATCATAATTTATATTGTAATTGTATGAACCACTATTATCTTTCATAAATGGTGCATCAATTACAAATATGTTTTTATCTTTATCTTTAGCTATGATACTACCCTTTGTTGCTAATTCTAACACAAGATTCGTATCTATTTTAAAAGATAAAGAGGAAGGAATATTATTTTTATTTTTTAAAATAATAGATTCCTTTAATTTCGTAGATATTACTTTATAATCTATATCTATATCTTCTAAAATATTTTCAAATATTAAATCTTGTTTATTTCTTTTAATATTTGTATTATTATTTTTGGCTTTTAATAAATAGATTTTTAGATAATAATTATCTTTCGTAATATCTACTAATAAATTTGTGTTTTTATCTTTCGAAAAACTAGTATGAAAGTTATTTGCTTTATTGATAATAGTATTTCCTTTTTCTATTAAAGTATTATCTATGTCTAAATATTCACCATTCTTAAGATAATGAATATCATTGTTATAGAGATATAAGGAAATTGTCCCATCATCATTTAAGAAATGTTTTTCATTTCGTTTTCGAAGATGTTTTAATTCTTTCATATTTTCACCCCGATATATAAATATGAAGAATTATACTAGTATTTCGCTAGATTTCATAAGATTTTCTAAATTTTTTATGTCTTCTTTAATTTTGGGATAATAATTTTTCCAAATAGTAGATACATCGACATCATAAGTAATAGATACTTTATCTATAGCCCTGGTAATATTAGTTCCTTTTACAATTACTTCATAAAACAATTCTTTTTCTATTCCTTTTAATTCTTTTAATTTAACTTCTATTAAATTTAATATATTATTCAAATTACTTTTTAATTCTATTAATGATTCTTTTTCTTTATTTAATTGTACTTCTTTCGCTTCTAATGATTGAATTTTAAGTGTAACTAAATCTAGCTCTGTTTTAATATTTACATAAGCTTTGAAATTTTTCATATGACCTCCCTTCTAGATAGTTTATGAACTATTTAGAATTAAGAATTGGCTATAAACTAAAAAAACATCAAAAAGATGTTTTTTAAGCTGTACGTTGCCAAATATATACAGCAAAGTATGGAGGCATATTGTTGTGAGGTTGATTACCACCTGTGTCAGCTCCTCCTGCTCTAAGAGTATAACCTATTGAAGGATTGTTTATTGTAAATCTGTCCCCTCCTTCTCCCCAATCATAATTATTCATTGCTCCAACATTATGAGCATGAGAGGGCATTTCATCTACGGTTAGAGTATGAGTTGCTTCTCCACCAGTTGAACCATTACTGTAAATATCACCACAAGCTAATAAAAAGCGATCCTTAATTTGACTCCATGTTCCTCCAAATAGAGTGCTTGGATTCGTATTATTTACACTCATATAAATAGAACCGACGGGATATATTTCATCAAAGTTAGTTTGGGAGGTAGAAATGCTAGTGGTTAAGCTATTGACCGTTAAATTACCATCACTATCTAAATTAAACTTATTATTTAAAGATGTTAAACAATTAATATTTAAATTATTGAATGTAGCATTAATATTATCATCTATTTTAGTAAAAGCATCTTTAAAATAAATATCATCTAAACTTAATATTTTACTTGCATTATTACTAGCATAAATAATATTGTTTAGATAATATTTCACAAAATCTATATTTTTAGGATAAATTATATCTATAGTAGCATTTTCATAATTGGTATAAATATAATTGGTTCCTTCAAATAAGAGAATGTTTTGATATGCAATGTCTATTTCTTCAGATGAAGATATATAAGCTTTTAATTCCACTTTCTTATTATTAATAACTGGTTCCATAATAAATTTATCATTTACAGATAATTTATCATTTAAATTAAAAGTGTAAGTTTTTCTGTTTTCCGTAGGTGTAAGTGATGTATCAATGTAAATATTTAATTCATTTGTAGTAGGTATTTCTGTATTATCATTAATAGTAATTTTTAAACCTAGTAGTGATGTTGGAAGAGCATCCTCTACATGAACACTGTTAATCCCGGATACTTTTAAATCATTTAAATTCATAAAAATCCCCTTTCTTAAAAATGCTACAATTATTTTTATGAACAAGTATACCGGATAAGCGCTAGAAAAAATAAAAAAAAGCTTATTTTAAGCCTTCTTTGTTACAATATTTGCTTTATGACCATTTAAATCAATTTCATTTTCTACTAATTCATCAAAAATAAGCTCTTTAGCTAAAGTTTCACTCTTAATATAGTCATTAAACATATTTACAGCTTCCTTAATATCTTCATCACCATTGTAAGTAATAATAATACGATCTACTACATTATAATCTTCTTGTTTTCTAATATTTTGAACTTTAGAAATAAACTCTCTAGCTAAACCTTCTAGAATTAATTCTTTTGTACGAACTGTATTTAAAATAACAAATAAATTATTTTCCATACCGACATTATAACCCTCTTTAGCATTAATTCTAATATCTGTATAAGTATCATCTATTTCATATTCTGTATCATCTATTGTTACTTTAATCGTTTCTTTATTATTTAATTTAGTAATTTCACTATCAGTTAAATTAGCTAAAATATCACTAAATACTTTGATATTAGAACCAAATATCGGTCCTGCTACTTTAAAGTTTGGTTTTACATAAAAACTCATATATTTATTTAAATCACTAGTAAAAATAATTTTTTTAACATTTAATTCTTCTAAAATTAAATCTTTCAAATCGCCAATTAAACCTTCTAAATCAGCATTAAGTAAGCATTCTGCTAATGGCTCTCTAACCTTTATTTTAGCTTCTTCTCTAATATTTCTACCAATACTAATAAGAGTTCTTACAGTATCCATTTTACTTTCTAAAGCTAGATTAATATACTCGGTATTATATTTAGGGAATACGGCTAAATGAACTGATTCTTCCCCAGTTAAATTGCGGTATAGTTCTTCACTTAAATATGGAATGATTGGTGCAATCATTTTAGATAAACCTACTAATACATCATAAGTTGTACTATATACAGCTTTTTTAGAATTATCAAGCTCGCTACCCCAGAAACGATCTCTATTTCTTCTAATATACCAGTTTGATAAATCTTCAGAGACAAAATAAGTTATAGCTTTTACTACTTTATTTAAATCGTATTCTTCGTATGATTCGGTTACATATTTAAGTAAATTATGATATTTTGATAATAACCATTTATCTATTTCTTCTAACTCTTCATATTCTACTTTGCATTCAGCAATATCAATGTTATCAGTATTCGCATACATGGCGAAGAAATTATAGGTATTTCTTAAAGGATTAAAGAATTTGGAATATACTTCTTTTAAACCTTCTTCATCAAATTTAATTGGAGTCCATACCGGAGAAGTAAACGGTAAGTACCAACGAATAGTATCAACACCAAAACGTTCCATTAAGCTGAATGGTTCAATCGCATTTCCTTTGGATTTATGCATTTTCTTACCATATTTATCAAGTAATAATTCATTTACTAATACATTTTTGTAAGGACTTACGCCTTTAACAAAGGTAGATATGACAAGTAATGAATAAAACCAACCTCTGGTTTGATCAATTCCTTCACAGATGAAATCAGCTGGGAATTGGCTTTCAAAAATTTCCATATTTTCAAATGGATAATGATACTCTGCAAAAGGCATTGATCCTGAATCAAACCAGCAGTCAATTACTTCTGATGTCCGATGCATTATTTTGCCACATTTAGGACACTTAATATGAACATCATCGACATAAGGGCGGTGTAAATCAATAGTCTCATCAATTTCTTCAATAGCTTTTTCGACTAGTTCTTGTTTTGATCCAATCATATCCATGTGTCCACATTCACATCTCCATAAAGGTAGTGGTGTTCCCCAATAACGACTTCTAGATATAGCCCAATCATTTAAATTTTCGAGCCAGTTACCAAAACGTTTTTCACCAACAAAGGCTGGATACCAATTTACTTTCTTATTATTCTCTACAATTTTATCTTTTATTTTGGTAATCTCTAAATAATAACTTGGTTTAGAATAATAGATTAATGGAGTATTACAACGCCAACAATGAGGATAGTTATGTTTCATACGGATTTTTTTGAATAATTTATTGTTTTCTTTCAAATATTTAATCACTTCTTTATCCGCATCAAAGACAAACATACCCTTCCACAATCCTTCCGTGTAACAGCCATCATCACCAACAGGATTTAATACTGGTAAGTTATATTTTCTTCCTACTTCATAGTCATCAGCACCAAAAGCAGGAGCAATATGAACAATACCGGTACCATCTTCCATCGTAACGTAAGAATCACATGTTACATAAAAAGCTTTTTTGTTTACAGTTAGACTTGGTATTAATTGCTCATAGCCAACATTTTCTAAAGTTTTACCTAAAAAGCGATCTAATACTGTGTATTCATCACCCAAAACGTTTGAAGCTAATTTTTCAGCGACAATAAATTTATAGCCTTTTGATTCTACTAAAGAGTAGTATTCACTAGGATTTACACATAAAGCGACATTAGAAATTAGTGTCCATGGGGTTGTTGTCCATACTAAGAAATATTCATCCTTATCTACTCTTTTAAAAGGAACAATAACGGTATCAACATCAATTTCTTTATATCCTTGTTGCACTTCATGGCTAGCTAAACCAGTTCCACATCTAGGACAATATGGAAGTATTTTTAAGCCCTCATAAAACAATCCTTCATCAAAGAATTTCTTTAAAATCCACCACTCTGTTTCAATGTAGTCATTATCATAAGTAATGTAGGGATGCTCTAAATCAATAAATTGACCCATTTCTTTGGTAAGTCTAGAAAAAGCATCTTCATTTTCCCAAACGATTTCCCGACATTTTTGGTTAAATTCTTTAATACCGTATTTTTCAATATCCCCTTTACCAGTGAAGCCTAATTTTTTTTCAACTTGAACTTCTACCGGTAAGCCATGCGTATCCCAACCAATTTTTCTAAGTACGCGATAGCCTTGCATAGTCTTATATTTACAAAAAGTGTCTTTTAGAAATTTGGCTACCATATGATGAAGTCCAGGCATACCATTAGCAGTTGCTGGTCCATCATAAAAAACAAAATTATTATCTTTATCTCGAGAGTCAATACTGCTTTTTAATATATCAATTTTATCCCAGTAATCCCTTATATCCTTTTCTACTAAATTAACATTTCTTTTGTCTAAATCTTTAAAATCTTTCATAAGTCCTCCTTCTAAACATAAAAAAGGTAGCACCAAAGGGCGTAAAATACGCGGTACCACCTTTATTTATTACTATTTCTTTTTAACGCTTTGTAGCGGAATATTCTATTTACTCAAATATCCAACTCCCAAGTGATCTTTTAAAAGTTCGCTTCTTGATTTTCACCAACCATCAAGTCTCTTTGTAAGCTACCCTTCTAAACGTCTTGTTCTGTGTTGTTCATATCATTTATATGGTTCATAGTAAACATAGAAATAATCGTCTCTAAAATATTAGGGTCTTCTACTTCTTCTGTATACAACGTACCATCTTCTATTACTTCTTTAAAATATTTATATTCTTGTTTAGGCATTTCTTCACTATCAATTTCTACACAATATAAATATCTTTCATGATTTAATTCTACGATATCTAGTACCATATATTCTACATTATCTTCTAATGTAATAATATCATCTATATTCATGATCTTCCCCTTCCTTGCTCAACATTCTCTAGTAAATACATATCCCAATCATCAGGAATTTCGGCTGGAAGCTTAATAACATTCGATGGAAGATTTTCGATATCAAGTTCTTCAGGTCTAGGCTGTGATTCTACAACAGGTTCTTCCCTCATATGTCTAGCTTCTGTATCAATTTGTTCCGTAGCTTTTTGTAAATCATTATTTACGCGATTAACAAACTCTTCAGCTGTTTCTTCTTTCATATGTTTAGGACTGCTTGATAAAGCTTTGTCTAAATTATTGTTAATGGTAGAAGCAATATCTGGAGTTTCTTCCATGTGTCTTGGTGTAGGTTCTTCTAGCGAATTGCTACTTAATTCTGAAGCCATATGACGAGCTCTTTTATCAATTCGTTCTTGAGCTTCTGCTAAATCGTTATCGCTTAGGGATGCTGGAAGTTCAGGATAGCTTTCTGTGTAATTGGCATCATAGGCTATTTTTTCATTCATTAGTTCTTTATTTAAATTAATATTGTTACTATCAACATTATAAACAGCGTTCATTCCTACTTCTTTTAAAGTATCACCAGCTGTATTTACTTGTTCTTTAGCCCTTGTGCGATCATGAACTAAATTATGTCCAAATTCTTTTATTTTATCAATTAAATCTTTTTTAAATGGATCTGGCAATCTATCAGGAACACCTTCTAATTTTTTAGATAGAAGAGTTTTCATTACAGCAAAACTACTTAAGCCAATAACTCCTATTTTACCTAAAGCTACAAGCATAGCTTCTAGAGTATAACCAGCCGCAATATTATAATTAATAGCTCCCACACCACCTACGAAACTAGCTAGGCTATGATTTATAGCACCGGTAATACCAGATAATAATGGTGCTGCTTGAGCAAGACAACTATTTGCATAAATCATCGCTGGTACTAAAGATGGTAAAGTAAGAGATACAACTGCTAGCAATGAACCAATTAATATTACTTGTTTCTTATGCTTTTGCCACCATTCTTTTTTCTTAGATTTTCGAATAGATTTAACTGCTTTTCTTTTACCTAATTTTTCACCAATTTTTTTGCCAACTTCTTCTACTTTATCTAAAGCTTTATTCATTAAGCCAAAATCATATTCTTCTTCCTCATCTGGTAATGCTTTTTCTTTGCTTTTTTTCTCTAATTCTTGCATTTCTTCTTCACTCAATGTTTGTAATTCAACATTTCTAGTTGGGTTAGAAACTGGTGGAATAATAACAGTAGGCGTTTCTTCCACTTTATTTTCATCAGGAAGTGGTATTACTGTGTTGTCTTTATTATTTTCCTCAGTTTTAGTTGGAGCTTTATTTAATAATCTTTTTATTTGAATTTCATTTAAATTTTCTAATAATTTACGATATTCTGATTCTTTACCTGCATTTATTAAAGCTCCATTTACTTCTACAAGTGGTTCATTAGGATTTACACTTTTAAGCATTTTATATTGTTCACTTAATAAATTGTATTCTTCTAAGTCGCTAGCAAGTATTTCTTTACCTTCAGCTAAAATGGCATTTGGAGTATTTTTTGCTCTTTTAATCAATTCCGTTAATTCGGCTTCAATTTTCTTTTCGACTTCCCCATTTTGATTAGCAATTTTTTCTTCCTCTGATACTTTTGGAGCAAAATATTTTGTTTTACTGATTAATTCTTTATATTTAGCTAAGTCTTGATAAGAAACATTTCCACCTTCACTTATTTTATATAAATTATCTTTAGAAGATTCTAAAATACTTATAATAGCCAAAATATTTTCATATTCTTCTTTATCTTCTGGTAAAATAATGGCATCATTTACTTTGGTTAGAGGAATATTTGTAGTACCTTGATAATTTCTTACTTTATCTTCTAAACTAGTTAAGTAATCTTTTAACTCTTTAATTAATTTTTCATTTTCTTCCATTAATTTTACATCTGGATCATAACCATGGAAATAGGAAGTTGTTTTAATTAAATTAATAAAAGCTTCGCGATCAGGACCATTGACATAAGCGATATCCCAAATTGGAGTTAAAGCAAATTCTTGGTCATTAGCCCTATTTAAATAATTTAAGACTTGAATTAATTTATTATATTCTACTTCTAATGTTGGTTTATTTTCTTTGGCCATTAATTCTTTTAGACGATCTAATTCTTTAGAAATGTCTTTAATTAGTTTATCATTTGGCTTTTCATTATTTACTTCTACTTTGTTTTTACTTGCCATATGTAATAAATCAATTTTTGGTAATAATTCTTTTACCGCATCTTCTTGATGAGGATTTACACATAAAGTGTTATTAATGCATATAATAGGATCTTTTTCATTAACATTTTCAATAATTTTTAATAATATGTACAAATTATCATAAGCTTCTTTATCTTTGGCTAAAATAGATGCACCATCTAGGCCAAAACCAGTTGCAGTTCCTCTTTTGGCATTTAGATAAGCATTTCTAAGAGTAGCCATTTCTTCTTCTACTACTTTTTTAACTTCACTATTTACATTATTCTTAATTTCGATCATCGCATTTTTAAGAATATTTTCGTTTTCTCTTAAGGTAGATAAGGTATTTTGCAAATTTGTTATTTCTTGCCAAATTCTTGTATCCGTAATATCTTTTTTGCTTAATTCTTCTAATAACTTGCGATAACGGTCTTGATCTTGTCTATTAGTATTTAGACTATTTTGTAAAGCATTAAAGCGATCAATTTCATCTTTATTGGCTGTATATAAGGCTTCTTTCTTTTCTTCTTGAGCCATTTTTCGATCTTGGGTAATCTCTTCTTCTAAACTATCAAAGACAATATTTAAATAATCTTCATTACCAACGGTAGGTATATGATTAACAATTTGATAATAAAATCTGGCGTAGGCTTTAAATTCGTCTACTCTTCCAATTTTTACTTTAATATCCGTTCCAGGAATAATTTCTAATTCGTTTTCATCTAAATTTCTTGCTTCTTCAATTATATCTAATAACGTCTCTTTTAAAGCTTCTTCGTTCATACTAGTTTCCCTACTTTCACACCAAAAATATAATTTATAAATCTTTATAATTATATCATAGATGATGGGGATAAGCAACTTGAATTTTATTCTTTTTTATGATAGTATTATTAGAGAAATAGAAAGAGGTTAAATATGAATCCTAATATATTTAGAGAATATGATATTCGGGGTGTGTATCCTACAGAAATTAATGAAACTGTTGCTTATACGATTGGAAAAAGTTATGGTAGTTATTTACAAGAAAAACTTAATCAAACAACTTGTATTGTATCTTATGATAACCGTGTAAGTAGCCCTTCACTAGCCGCTTATCTTACTAAAGGTATTACTGATAGTGGGCTTAACGTTTATAATTATGGGCTTACGACAACACCAATGCATTATTATGCTAGATTTATTCATAATTTATTTGGTATTATGATTACGGCTAGTCATAATCCGAAAGATGATAATGGTTTTAAATTTTCTTTTGATACTCTTGCTAATGCTCGTGGAGAAATGATTGAAGACTTTAAAAAATATACACTAGCGGGACAATTTAAGAGTGGTAATGGTACGGTATCTAGTGGAAATATTACAGAGAAATACGTTGAATTTATTAGATATGGCGTCCAATTTGGACGAAGAAAAAGAAAAGTTATTTTAGATTTAGGAAATGGCACTACTTCTATTATTGCTAGAAAAATATTTCAAAAAGTAAATGTTGATTTTGAAATCTTGTTTGAAGAAAGTGATGGAAATTTCCCTAATCATCATCCAGATCCTAATGTTGAAGCGAATTTGGAGACTTTAAAGAAAACCGTACTGGCTAAAAAAGCGGATGTGGGACTTGCTTTTGATGGAGATGGTGATCGACTTGGTATTGTAAATGAAAAAGGAGAAGTTGTACCTAGTGATCACTTTATGATTTTAATTGTTAGAGATATTATTAATAAAGTTAAGAATAAAACTTTCCTTTATGATGTTAAATGTTCGAAAGCTTTAGAAGACGAAATAAAAAGATTGGGTGGTACACCAGTATGCTATAGAACGGGAGCTAGTTATACACAAGCAAAAGTAAAAGAAGATAATATGCCTTTTGGTGGAGAATACTCCGGGCACTTTTATTTCAGAGATAAAATATCTGATGTTGGAAGTGGTATTTATGCAGGACTCCGACTTCTTGAAATACTTAGCAGGACCAATAAAAGCTTAAGTGAGCTACTTTCTGATATTCCTAAGTATTATAGTACTCCAGAAATTAAATTTCCAAGTCCTGATAATAAAAAGTTTGATGTTATTAAAATGGTTAAAGAGTTTTGTGAAATGCAAAAATGGTCTTTAAATACGATTGATGGTGTTCGAGCTAATTTTAAAACTGGTTGGGCTTTAGTTCGAGCTAGTAATACTGGTCCTAATATTACCATGCGATGTGAAGCAACAGATGAAGCAGGACTTAAAAATTTAGAGACAATATTTACAAACTTAATAAATACTTATAATAAATAAGAGAGATTCTCTTATTTTTTTGATTAAATTAACCCTTTTTCGTTCATACTACTTATAGGAGGTATTTGTATGACACAAAAAGAATTGTTATATGTGGAAGATGCTATAGGTCATGAACAAAATGTAAGTGCTATTGTAAGTGATGCGATAAGCAAATTAGAGGATAAAACACTGAAAACATTTTTAAAAAGTGAACTAAAAAAACATCAAGCCATAGAAGCTAAATTAATGAATTTATTGGAGAGTGAAGCAAAATGAACGATCAATTAATTATGGAAAATATTCTACTTCTACTTAAAAGTAATATGGAAGTATATGTTCATGGAACCCTTGAAGCATCTAATAAACTTGTTCATGAAGTCTTACATTATGGACTAGAAGAAACACTTAAAATGCAACATAATCTTTATAATAAGATGACCGAATATGGTTGGTATCAAGTGAAAAATGTTGATGCAAAAACGATTAAAGATACTTTAAAAAAAATAAAAAAAAGTAATTCATAGTAAAAAGAAGCCTAATAAGTTTAGACTTCTTTTCTTTTACTCTATTATTCTTTATTTCCAAGTGATTTAAACATTTTGCGCCATAATTTACTGGAAGAATAGTTTAGAATTCCTACTTTGTAAATTCGAAGACCATATTTGTATAAGAAATATGTTACTACTACTGTTAACAAGGTTGATAGTGCTAGAGATAACAGACTCATCTCCCCTATTAAATAAAGGGTTGGAGCAATCATTACAGATAATAATGGAATATAAGCCATAATTTCGATAAATATGGATCCATCAAACATTACAGCCATTAAGGCTACATAATAACCAACTAGCATAATAATCATAAGTGGTGTTTGAAGTTGTTGGAAATCTTCAATATTGGTAGTCATACTAGCTAGTATAGCCGCCGCAATAGCATAAGCAATAAAGCTGACCACAAAGAGAATGATTAAAACAATACTTCCTTTAGCTAGCAAGCTAAATATTCCCGCACTCTTTAGCATAGTTATAATTTCACTAAACATACTTACTGTACCAGTTGCCTCGGCACTTGTTGCTAAAACGCTTCTTAAAAGCATTGCTATACCACAGAAAATTAATAGTAATGCTCCTTGAATTAAGACATAAGATAAGGCCGCAATAACTTTGGATATAAAGTGGGTTTTAGCAGGTACACTTGAAATAATAATTTCCATTCCACGACTTGTTTTTTCATCATTTATCTCGGCACCTAACATTTGTACCATTGTAATAATTAAAATAAAGAAAGGAACAATTAAGACCGTTGTTACAATCGCCCCGACATTTTCTTTTGTTTCATTGTTCTGAGCATCGCTATTTAACACTCTTTCCGTAATTTCTACAGGATTTGTTAGAGATGCTATTTGTTCTGGTGTTAGACCACTTGTATTTAAAACAAGTTCACTTTTTACCGCATTCATAGTATTTACAATCATTTCATAAGTTGTTCTAGATACCGTATCAAAAGAAACAATTTCTCCTTCTAAATATTCGGTATTAGATGGATTTAGCACAACTATTACTTCATCATCTATGGCACTTTCATCTTGCAAAATATCTTGATCTAATATTATTTCATATTCCCCATTATCTAACTCGCTTGCTAAAGCATTAAAATAACTAGAAAAAGTATCAAAAGATCCTACGTTGTCGACAACATAGATTTTCTCTTTATCTTCAAAATCACCGCCAAATAAATTAATTAAATAATCCATATTTACTAAGAAAACAATTAAAATTAATAATAAGACATTTACTATTTTAAACCATTTCGTATCAATTTTTTTCTTTAGACTATATTTAATTAAATATTTAAACTTATTTTTCATATGCAACACCCACCAAACTCACAAATATTTCATTTAGTGATGCATCTTCTACTACAAACTTAGTAATATCACTGCCTTTTTTTACTATTTTAAAGACGTCTTCTACATATTCATCACTTTCAATTTTTACAATAATATCAAGGGCTTCCTCATTTACTTCAATAACTCCCTTACAATTTCTTAGAGCATCCATATCGACATTGCCATTAATACGAATTACTTTTTTACGGTAATTCTTTTTTATTTCTTTTAAGGAGCCACTTAAAACCGTTTTTCCTTTTAATAAAATGACTAATTTCTCACAGAATAGTTCGACGTGTTCCATTCGGTGAGATGAGAAGATAATCATTTTGCCTTTTTCTTTGAATTCTCTTATAACACTCATGAATAATTCGACATTTATGGGATCTAGTCCGGTAAATGGTTCGTCTAACACAAGTAAGTCTGGTTCATGAATAATGGCAGTAATAAATTGAATTTTTTGCTGATTTCCTTTGGATAATTCTTTGATTTTACGATTTTTATATTCACTTATTCCAAACCGATCTAACCAGTAATCTAATTTTTTTAGAATATCACTTTCTTTCATTCCTTTAAGGGTTGCATAATATACAACTTGTTCTTTTACCGTTAATTTGGTAAGTAAACTTCGCTCTTCCGTTAAAAAGCCAATACGTTCACTTACATCATAACCTACAGGCTCACCATTTAAAGTAATAGTTCCTTTGGTTGGCTCAAGTAGGCTCATAATCATACGAAATGTTGTTGTTTTACCAGCCCCGTTCACACCTAACAAGCCAAAGATTTCCCCATCATTTATCGTAAATGATAGATCATCAACTGCTAGGACATCGCCATAATATTTTGTTACATTTTCTACTTTTAACATAAATCCTCCCTCACTAACATATTTATTTTATCATGAAATAGATATTTTTGCTCTTTAAATTTCCAAAATTGTTGTAACTTGTCATTACATAAGACATCAAAATCCGTGATACGCATAGTCTTTGGACCTATTTGTACTAAGGGAATCGCATATCTTTTTTTAGCATCTACTGCAACATAATATCCACTTGGACATATGTTGCTAGATTTTACATAGTCTATTTTTTCAAAAGTTTGCCATATTTCATAGTTTTCTTTTAATAAAGATACTATCTTCTCCTCTTTTAAAGTGTATAAATCTCTTAAAGTTAATAGGCCATCTTTGATAGCAATGCTTAATAAATCAGCGATGAATTGCATTGGATATTTGTCTTCTTTACTTTGCATACAATAGGCATAATTAAGCATTAGTTCAAAAAATAATTGACCAACTGCAGGAGTTTTAAAACCTATTTCTTCTTTCCCTTGTTCATTTGTTAATACTCTCAAATCATTTAAAATAGTTTTAATATCTTCTAAAGCACATGTATTTAACCATATATAATTGATATGCATGATTCCTTCTAGTCTATCGACACATAATCCGGGTCTAGGTAGATCAATTAGAGAATCCTGTTCTAAAAAGCAAATGTCTTCTAATGTTAGACCATCTTCTTTTAAATAATTTAAAAACTCTTTAGAACTGCTTAACATTCTTTTTCTATCTATTAAGCTTTCTGCGGCATTTTGATTTATAGTATCTTTTAATAAAAAGTCGATGGTATGAGCAAAAGATACGGTACTTAAGTCATGGCATAAAGCTTTAATCGTTCTTTTTTTATCTTTAGTTAAGTGCCAAATAATACCAGCACAATTCATACTATGGTCTAGACGGTTATATTTACTTTTGGGGTGAAAGAGATTAGCATTTTCGACACCACAAAATTGACCTTTTCCTTCTAAGGTTTGAAACATCGGTAATGTAAGATACCTTTCTAAAAAATCAGGAATATCTCCATCAAAAAAAGCTTTAGTATATTCATATAATACTTGATTATCTGCTAGTTTGTCTAAATACTTCATATTTCTCTCCCCTGAAAACTTGCAAATTCTTTTGGTAATTTAGCTACAAATTCATGAGTTATGTTATTTACTTTCACATCTAATTTATAGGCATGTAAACCTAATCTTTTTATCGGGTTTGTTTTACTTCCATATTTTTTATCACCGATTATTGGATGATTAAGAGAGGCAAAAGCAACTCTGATTTGATTTTTCTTTCCGGTTTTGATAAGGACACGGACTGTAGTAGTATTCTTAGCTCTATTTATTACCTCATAGTGTGTTTCGGCATAGGCTCCTTTTTTATTTTGGGAAATATATACTTTATGGGTACGATCTTCTAATAAATAATTTTTAATAACACCACTATTTTCTTTTAGATTTCCTTCTAAAATTGCAATATATTCCCTATTAGCATAATCATTCCAATTATCTTGCAACAATTTTTTTATTTTCTCGTTTTTAGCAAATAACACAACTCCTGAAGTATCTTTATCTAGACGATGGACAATAAATATTTTATTGGATTTATGCTTTTTCTTCTCGTAACTTCTTGCCATACTATATAAAGTAGATGCACTCGTTCCATCACTAACCGTTAATATTTTAGCAGGTTTATTTACTACTAATATTTCTTTATCCTCATATATTATATCTAGTTTTTTCATTTTCTTCTTCCTCTTTCTTCATCTTGAAATATTCTAGGCGTTAGGGCAAGATGGCAGTAGTAATCTATTTCTTGGTCACTTAAAATCTCATAAGAATGATCTTGAGTTAAAAAATCGGTAACTAAAAAGGCGGAAAATTGGTCTAATTCTTTTTTTCTGATGGTTTCATCTTGATATAAGTTTTGTAGTTTTTCTCCATAACAAAGTATGAGAAATTTATTTATTTCTTGGAATAAATGTTTTATTTTTAGCCATTCGCTTTTGGATATTTTCTCTTCATTTAGGTAAGGCTTTACTGCATCAATACTAGCAATAAATTTTAGGATTTCTTCTTCGGAAAAATACTTTCGTAAATCACTTATTAGTCCTCCTAAATTACTTGTCATATATAAATAGCGCATTCTTTTTTGACCAATTATTTGTTCTAAATTGGCAGCGATAACCGTTAAATAAAAGTAAGCATAGTTATCAGGATTAAAATATCTTTGATTTAAAAGTTCGGTATAACCTTCATTGAGGCCTTTCCCTAAAACACTATCATAAGAAGAATAACTAAAACCAGAATAAATTGTATCTTTTTCCGCTCTTGTGCTAGCCATATGGAATAACTCATGGAATATTGCTGATTTAAAAGTATCTTCTGTAATAAAAATTTTGTTTTTTTGGGCTTTGTATACGCCCACTATATGTTCATTAAAAAGAAAGTTAGAAATTCTAAAATTTTTAAAATCAACTTCTAAACTAGCAAGATTATGATAAAAGTTTGTTAATTCTTGAAAAGTAAAATAGCTTTGAAGAACTTGTTTGAATCTTGCTATGGCTTCTTCAAAATTATCTTGAAGGCTTGTATTTGTTTTTAATTTACTAGGATATTTCGTTACTACACTATTTTGAAAATTCTTTCTTTTTAATTTATGAAAAGCTAATGGATGATTATTACTATATTTTATTAATAATGTTATATTCTCTAAAATATTTTTATTCATAGTGGTTTGCACCTCCATATAAGTATACCATATTTTAGAAAAGTAGAAAACTTTTTCCAGGTGGGCTTTCATTTTTGCAATAACTTGCAATTATCTTTTTGGATTTAAATTGTAATATTCTATATTACGAGTTACTTCCCGCTCTTCTTCTTTAGCAACTGTCGCAAATTTTGCGACAGTTGCTAAAGAAATTATCATTAGTAAACTCTTGCGTATATCTTAAATTACAAGCAGATATTCCCTTTAAATTTGGAAACTCTATTTTTAAGTCTTTTGCTATTATATCTATAAAAGATAAACCCAGTTTATTATTTTCAAGTTAAAAAATTCATAATTAATTGGATTAACAATTCTTTTTCTTTAGGATTTGATTCGGCTATTAAAAGAGTTAGAGATGCTAAAGTGTTGTTATCAATAATAGCTTCATCATTTACATATAAAATGTCATAAAACTGTAGGAAGTAAATGAAAAGAGTTGCAGCAATTCTTTTATTACCATCAATGAATACATGATTTTTTACACAAGTATATAAGAAGTTAGCAGCCTTCTCCTCAATACTTTCATACACATCTTTGCTATCAAAGGTTTGATAAATATTATTAATGATACTTTCTAATCCTTTATCTCTTTCCATGGCAAATATATCACTTTTTTCATGAAACTTTAATGTTTTAATAATATCTATACAATTTTTATAGGTTATCTTCTCATTACTAATACTCCCCTTTGGTTTGGTTAAGGTTTTATGATCGTAATCATCTAATAAATCAAGTGATTTTGTGTATCTTTGTAATACTTTGATGATATCACTAGCCCCTACCCCGTCTAATCCTTCTAAATTACGGCTGGCGATATCAATTAATTTAACTGTTTTTTCTAAGTATTCTAATCTTTTTTCATTGACAACATACCCTTTTATTAAATAATCTTTTAAAATTTTATTTGCCCATTTTCTGAATATTACACCATTTTTAGATTTAACCCGATAGCCAACACTGATAATAACATCTAAGTTATAAAAATTAACTAGTTTATCAGAATTTGCAATTTGCATTTTTTGCAAATTGCTTTTTTCATCTAATTCTTCTTCAAAAACATTTTTAATATGACGTGAAATAACTCCAACATCTCTATCAAATAGCTTTGCTATTTGCGCCTGTGTCAGCCAAACCGTTTCATCTTTCATGCTTACTTCTAGTTTTACATTTTGATTTTCAAATATTATAATTTCATTTTTCAATACAAATACCTCCTTTTAAACAAAATTATAAAAGTTACACTCCTACTATTATTTATTACTAGCACAATTCTTATCTCCTTTTTTATTTGCATCATTTTACAATATTTTACATATTTTTAGGCAAAAAAATCCACTAGTTTCCTAGTAGATTTTTTCATTATTTCTGAATTAGAAAAGTGCATTTTTTGCACATTACTATCTTTATCTAATTTTCCTTCTTTAAAAATATTATTAATGTGTTTGGTAATAACAGTTCTATTTTTATCAAATAGTTCTGCCATGTGCTCTTGAGTAAGCCAGACTATTTCATCTTTCATGTTTACTTCTAGTTTTACATTTTGATTTTCAAATATTATAATTTCAATTTTCTCAAAGCCTTAATTTTAAATAAGCATTAAAAATTTATAAAAAGGAATAAAAAAACAAGCACTAAAAATTTAAGATTTAAAATGCTTGTTTTTATTAGGCTTTATCTAGATTTGACATGTAACTTACTTCATACTAGAAATTATAGAGCCCTTTAATTAATTATACACAAGTATATCCACCATCAACTGGTAAGATAACTCCAGTTACATAACTTGCTTCACTACTTCCTAAGAAGATAGCTGCAGCATTTAACTCGCCTTCATGACCATATCTTCCAAGTGGAACAGTCGATTTCATGTAGGCTGTAAATGAATCAGTAATTAATGTTTCATGAGTAAGTTCAGTATCAAAATATCCTGGGCAGATGGCATTACATGTAATACCATATTTAGCTAGTTCAGCAGCAACGGCACGAGTAAAGTTAATTACTCCACCTTTACTTGTATGATAAGCAACAGTATCCATAGCCATATTTCCGACCATGCCATACATAGATGCAATGTTTATGATACGACCATAATTTTTTTCTTTCATGATACTCGCAAATGCTCTTGTTACATAGAATAAACTTGTCATATCCGTTTTGATTGTGAAATCCCAATCTTCGTCAGTCATGTCTAAGACTCCAGCATTTTTAGCACTTCCAGCACAGTTAACTAAAACATCAACTTTGCCAAATTTCTCTTTAACTTCTTTAGCAGCGGCATTTACGCTTTCTACATCCGTTACATCACATTTAATTGGGTATGCTTCAGCGCCAATTGCTCGTATTTCATCCGCAACAGCTTCTAGTTTTTCCATTCTTCTTGCTGTTATTACTACGATAGCTCCCTGCTTCGCATAGCCTAAAGCCATTTGACGACCAAGTCCTGATGAGGCACCAGATACTACGACTACTCTTCCTGTATAATCAAACATCTTGTTTCCTCCTTTATTTTGTAATATTTTTTAGAATAACAGTTTTGGTTCTAGACATTTCTTTTAGAGTTGTCATAATTCCTTCATTACCAATTCCAGAATATTTCCAGCCACCAAATGGTTGTTCAAAGGAACGGAAGAATGATGCACCATTAATTACGAATCCACCACATTCCATTTTCTCACTAACTTTAATCGCTTTACTAATATCTTTCGTGATAATTGAACCAGACAAGCCATAAATAGATTTATTAGCTATTTCAATTGCTTCCTCTAAGTCATCAAAACCAATTACTGGAATTACTGGGCCAAAGATTTCCATATCTTTAGCTACTTCCATATCTGGAGTAACATTATCTAAAATTGTTGGTTCATAGAATGCACCATTACGTTTACCACCACAAACAAGTGTTGCACCAGCAGCAATTGTTTCGTTAACTTGACGTTCTACTTCGATAGCAGCTTCCTCACTTACTAAGCAACCAATATCTGTAGACATATCTTGAGGATTGCCTTGTTTTAATGAATTAATTTTATCAGTCATTTTTCTAATAAATTCATCTTTAACTGAATTTTCAACTAAGAATCTTTTTGAGGCACAACATACTTGACCAGTATTATAAAGTCTTCCCCAAACAGTTTCTTCAATAGCTAGGTCCATGTCCCCATCAGCACAAAGTATAAAGGCATCGTTTCCACCTAGTTCTAGGGAACTATGAGCACAATGATCTGCACAATTTTTCGCAGCATCAATTCCGGCAGCAGTAGATCCAGTAAGACTCACCATATCAACTTTCTTGCTACTAGTTAGAGTTTTTCCAACTACAGAACCACTTCCATGAACAACAGAGATAACACCAGCTGGAACTCCTGCTTCAACAAGTAATTCAACATATCTTGTAAGAGTTAAAGGATTTACACTAGCAGGTTTTAAGATTACCGCATTTCCCATTAATAATGCAGGTGGTACTTTATTAATAAATATATCACTTGGGAAATTGAATGGAATAATTGCTACTACTACGCCTAAAGGTTGTTGTATCGTATATTGAATAGTATTTTCTTGACCTTTCTCTGTTCCACGATAAACAATATTTCCATATTCATGTTTTACTTTTTCAACATATCCAGGAACACCAATCCCAATATTTGCTATTTCGTTATAAGCTTCTTTAATTGGTTTACCTGTTTCTTTTGATAAAAGCATTGCTAATTCATCTTTATTTTCTTCTACTAATTCAGCAAATCTTGATAATACTTCACAACGTTCAATTACACTTTTTGCTTCCCAATCCTTTTGATGCGCATCCGCATAGTCAATTGCTCTTTCTACATCTTCTTTTGTCAAACTTGGTACGGTATCAACTAGTTCATTTGTGGCAGGGTTATAGACTTCTATAACCTTGCCATCAGATGAATCGCACCATTTATTTCCAATTAAACTTTTCATATAATTCCTCCTTTATGTTTTATTCTCCAAATGCAGTATAAGAAAGTGATAATCCACCAACAGTATTAGATGAATGATCTCCTCTACCATATTCTCCAAAGGTAAATACCATTAAGAATTCTTTATCAGGAATAGCTTTCTTAACTTCTGGATAAATTTTATCTTCAATACTTGCTAGGGCAAGTCCAAGTCTACGTCCACCACAATGAACTAAGAAATAACTTTGTATCTCGCCTTCCATCATATCAGTTACTTTTTCAATGGTTTCTTCATTGGCTTTTAATATTCCTTCTGGAGTATTAGATAATTGTATTACAGCTGTATTAACAGCTAAGTCTGCTCCAATATTCATAGAATAATCATCATTACCATTCATTGGATGACGAACAGCAATAACTTTGCCGATAGGATCTTTTACTCCTAGTGGTGCACAAATTGTTTCAGTAAGAAGATTTCCTCCCATTAATGAATTTACGTCTTTGCCAGTCCATTCAGCATATTTTTTAAGTGCTGGTTCATGGTCAATTTCAACAAGTGTTCTAGAACCATTTACTTTTGTAATAATACCAGCATTCCCTGTTTCATGATAAGCTCCGGTATAAAGGTTCTTCATTTCACCATTGGTATAGAATATAGCGATAACACAACCATCAGCAAAAGATTCGCCATCCATCAAAATACTCCATTTACCTTCTACAGTGTTATCAGCAGCAGAACCACCAAATACTGGAACATCGCCAATTACATCTTGAATACCTTTCATGTATTCTTCTTCATTAGCAGGACTTGCACTCATAAAGAAGAAATCCGGTTCTAAATCTTTACCTTTTACTTTACTAATTGCTTCTTCAGCAATACGTCTACCTATTTCTCTAGGGCTTTCATCTGTTTTTTTAGAGCCAGCTGTAACTACTTCTAGATCTCCACCAAATAGCATCATTCCTGAATATCCAGTTTCTTTATTTAGATATCCATCTTGTGTACATAATGCTGCAGAAGATGTACAACCGATAATTGGAACATCACCTAGTACACTTTTTGCTCCTTCCATAAGTTTTGCTTGATCTTGAACACAACTTGTGAAGAATAATCCAACTTGAGGATTTTCAATCACATTTGCCATTTTAGCAGTTTCTACACCTGATGCATAAGCATCTTCCAACTCACTATATCCAACTTTTGTTTTTAACATTTTTTCACTCTCCTTTACTTAACTAATGTCTAACGAAATTTGGACTAAATTCATTTTTCATTTATCACTCTTCATCTACTTTAGTGCACCATTACCTCCATTCTCTATTATTAATTCTACCACAAAATTATCTTTTCTACTTCATTAATTAAAAAATTTAACACAAAAATGTAAAGCTAAATTATTTTATTTATTTGAGTAATTAAAGCCGCAATAACTTTTTTATCTCCTATTTTGGTAATAGAAAAAGTTTTATAACCAATTCTATTGATACTAGCTCCACAGTGATATACAATACTATTATCTAATATAAAGTATCTATCATGAAAAGTATTGTCATATTTTATAACTAAATTATGATATTCTTTGTTATATTTTTCTATAGTAGTTTTTGATAGCAGACTAGGTGTTTTCGTTATAATTGTTACATTTATATTGGGTACTTCTTTTATAATATCAAGAAGTGTTTTATCAGCATAAGCATCTATGATTATTAATTCTTTTTTAGCACTTTTAAATATATCTAATATTTTAGAATAAGCATCATAAATCTGTCCATTAAAATAAATTTCACTGTCTTTTCTTTTTTCTTCAAGTTTTTGAAATGATTCTTCTAAAACTTGTATTTTATTATGATCTTCTAATACTAAATTGTTAATATATTTTTGTTCTATTAAATTAACTCCAATGTATTTTCGCATAGCAACAAAGGCGTTCATAATAGCAATACTTACCTCTATGGCAACTTCACTATTTAAAATAGCTGATAGCATTGCAACGCCTTGCTCAGTAAAAACATATGGTGGACGTCTTAATCCTATTTTGTCATTATTGGACATCACATTTTGTGATCTCCAATTTAAAAATTCTTTTTGATTTAGTTGAAAGCAAAATTCTTCAGGGAATCTTTCTATATTTCTTTTTAATTTCTGAATTAGCACCCTTGTTTCTGTTTTATACAATTTTGCTAAATCTCTGTCTAACATGACTTGTTTTCCTCTTATTTCATAAATTAAATTTGTTAGTTTTTCTTCCTTTTTTACAACAATATTATTCATCTTTATTCCCCCTATCATTTTTATAAGCAAATTATATTATGCATACATATGTGTGTCAGAAGAATATAAGAAAAATAGGTTTTTTACCTACTTAATTTAATATAAAGTATCGATCATGAAATTAATTGATATAAATTTACGTATAGTAACAAAAGCATCCATAATCTTAATGCTCATTTCTTCCACAGCATTAGTTCTAAGAACTGTGTCAAGCATGGCAACACTCTGTTTAGTAAATATATACGGTAAAGTTCTAGACTTGCTATTTATTTTTGTGGTTTCAGACTGAAACCGCAAATTATTATATTCTTCTTTAGCAATCTACCTTTTAAAGGCGATATTTTTGACCTCAAGTTTGATGTTTCATCTGTAGTTAAAATTTAAAAATAGGTTTTTCACCTATTTCCTAAACTTTAAAATATAGCCTTTCATATATTCAGATACTCTATAACTATCTCTAATCTTACTTATAGCTTTATTCACTGTAAATTTATTCAAATGATTATGTTCTAAATACTTAAGTCCAATATTTTCATATTTAATAAATATTTCACATATTAACCAAGCTTCAGCCATATTTACATAATATTCATCACTTTTAATATTATCTAAATATTTTATAATTAAGTCTAAATAATTTTCTTCTACATAAAAACATAATAATATAATTAATCCTACTCTTATATGATAAGTTTCATTACTATTTATTAGTTCATCTATTTTTGTTAAGAAATAATCTTTATTTTTATTTATGAGTTTTAAGCTGTTGCAAAAAGTATCACATAAAGCCCAATTATCAATTAAATTAACAGCATCATCAAAATAAATCATTAATTCATCTATATCTTTAATATTTGCTATAACAAGTAATTTAATCATTACTTCTTCATAATAAGTAGATTTACAAATCTTTAAAAAAGATTTGTAATCACTCTTACTAATTTCTTTAGCTATACTTCTTAATTTAGGAAGTCTTATTCCTAACATTTCATATTTCGTAAAAGTTATTTTTTCACTAAATTCTTTATAAGAAATTTCACTAATACTTTTTAAATAATTAATAAAATTATTATAACTATTATTATCCCATATAATATTTAAATCCATATATATCACCAAATATATGATAACAAGGATAAAATATTATGGCAAGAAAAAAACTGATAAACTATCAAATTTTAACTTTGACATATTTATCAGTTTCTATATTAACATTTATAAATATCTTCATATTTTCTTATTATATCTAAATTGTCTAATACTAGATAATTAATATGTAATTTTTGTAATTGATATTCAATATTAACATTTTTCTTTAATCGTTTTAATATTAAGGTATCAATACCATAAGATACATATTTACCTTTTCTTATTATGATAACTAGATAATTCATATATACTTTTTTAGCAATATGATATCTATTATATATTCCCACATTTATCCCCTCTTTACTTGTGGATAAGTGAGGCCGGCTCGGGAAGACTTCGCCTTCCTGCGAGCCATGTCACGCTTTCAAAATATACGGGTTATTCATAGTTCCATCTCCTCCCGAAATACCAACATTCGATGTTAGATATACCGAAGGACGGACCCCGTTCGAGTCGTCCCCACGGCCGTCGCTGTTCACATACCCGGAAGGGTACACAAGGAAGATGTTGCCGATGTCCCTCGAATACGGGGTTAGTGTCCATTGATAATCATTATTAAAAATCCAATCGTTATTCTTGCAATCACTATAGCTTGATGATTCCCAATTATATAATTCTTTTGCTAAACATGCTTCTCTATTTGTTGTTGATCCTCCGCTAGTGGCGTATCCATAATCACTTGGATACATTAAAGCAATTTTGCCTTGCCATGTTGTTGGCCTTCCACTATAGACTGTGGTACCACGTTCATATCCATACCAATGACTTGCTAATCCATTACTAGCACTTGTATAGCTTGCTGTTCCTCCCAATTTCCATGTTACATTGGCTATCATATTTCTGGTTGTATTATTTTTTATTCCCGTTGCAGCATAAGATCCACTGTCATTTAAATAATCACCATTTAGTGTTGTTTGCAAACTTGCTGTACTCCAATTATTTGTGCCATCACTATCCCAAACAATGTCTCCTAGAGAGTTACTTCTAATTAATTTTACTAATTTTTCTCCACTTATTCCATGACTATTTTCATTAAATACACCTATGATTCGCCATAACTCACAAGTACTACTACTTGGATTATTATAATCATCACAATTAAAATAAACATAATTATTCGGATTTGCTCCTATATATCTTAAATTATTATCTACAGTTCCATCATAAGCTAGCATTCCTTGATTTTCTTCATAGGCATCTTCTATAATGTCTGATGCTCCAGACTTTTCTTCAAAATACAAATAGCACTTAGTACCCTTTTTAGTCATCGGACTAACAGATAGTCCCTTTGTTGCACTATCATAACTTAGTGTTATAGACTCATCTTTTACATCATCTTCTGTTGTACAATAAGATTCACTAGTAAGTGCATAATTACCATCAGGTAGTGTATCTATCTCACTACCATCTAAATACATGGCTACGATATTTAAATCGGCTAAAGTATAATTTATTGTTCCATTAAGTAATGGCATACTTTGTGTCGTTCTATATTTAGCTCTAGTAAAATTTAATACTATGGCACTAATTATTCCTATTGCTATTAAAGCAATAATGATATTTCTTTTTAAGTGGCTCCTTTTTAAAGTTTCAAATGTCATAGATAATTCCCTCTTTCTTAACTCGCATCATAACACATTTAAAATATGGTTTCATTACGTTCGACAAAACATGTCAAAACTTCTTATTTTTCATGTTATGAAGTGCTACTTCATTTAAATAGTTTGAATTATAAGCTATGATATAGTTTCCTAGCTTATAGTTAAATTATAAAGTTAGGTAGACTAAAAGTCAAGAAAAATGTTCTATTTTATGACGTTTTATTTTTTGTCACGACACATAGTTCTCTATTTCGGTATTTTATGTAAAAATAAAAACAAGTATGGAAAGAGAGTTTGTGAGGAAATAATGAGACTTAAAAAAGTACGTGTTTATGCCGATTTAAATATAAAAGAAGTAGCTAATATGCTTGGTGTATCTAGAAGTAGTTATAACACTTGGGAAAGAGAATATGACATTATTCCTTTAAGGCAATTAGATAGGTTTTGTAGTATTTTTCATGTGTCATTAGATTTTGTTTTGGGGTTTAGTGATGAATGGAGTTATCCAAATAGTAGAGATACAATTGATCCAGAGTTACTCGCTAAGAGGATTAAAAGAATTAGAAGAGAAAATGATTTAACACAAGATGAGTTATCAAAAATACTTAATATAACACGTTCTTCTATAAGTAAATATGAACATGGTATTAATTTAGCTTTAACTTCTTATATAATGGGTTTTTGTAAATATTTTCATATATCTGCTGATTTTGTAACAGGAAGAATTGATGAAGAAATAATTTTAGATGCGAAGATAAATAGTTAGAACTTATCTTCGTCTTTTTTTACCATATTTTACCACTTGATTTAATACAATTGTTTGCTATAATTAAGTTAGGTGATGCAAAATGGATCAGGTTTATTTACATAGAAATTTTTTATGTATTGATTTAAAGAGTTTCTTTGCTTCTGCTGAATGTTTAGATAGAGGGCTTAATCCTTTTACTACTCCTTTAGTAGTTGCTAATCCAACACAGGGAAATGGTGCTATTACACTTGCTGTTACTCCCTATTTAAAAACTTTAGGAGTTAAATCAAGAGGAAGACTTTATGAAATACCTAAAAGTATTAAATATATGATTGCTAAACCAAGAATGAGTCTTTATTTAGCGAAATCAAGAGAAGTAGTTGAAGTATATTTAAAGTATGTTTCGCTAGAAGATTTACATATTTATTCGATTGATGAATGCTTTTTAGATGTGACGAATTATTTAAAAATGTATGGAAAAAGTGATTATGAACTAGCTTTAGATATATTAGAAGATGTACAAAAGTCTACAGGACTTACCGCTACCTGTGGAATTGGACCCAACATGCTTTTAGCCAAACTTTCTATGGATATTGAGGCTAAACACAATAAAGATTTCATTGCTAAATGGACTTATGATGATATACCTACCAAATTATGGCCAATTCATCCGTTATCTAAAGTTTGGGGAATAGGTCCTAGAATGGAAGTTAATCTAAATCGTTTAGGCATTTATTCCGTATATGATTTAGCTCATTATGACCGTAATAAATTAAAACAGAAATTTGGAGTTATTGGTACAGAGCTTTGGAATCATGCAAATGGAATTGATTTGAGTTTAATTGGAGATATGAAAAAAACAAAAGATAAATCTTATTCTCATAGTCAAGTTTTATTTAAAGATTATAATGGGAATAATATTAAAATTATTATTCGAGAAATGGTAGAAGTAGTTACAATGAGATTACATAAAAATCATGTTACTTCTTCTTTAATTGGTCTTGGTATTGGGTATTCTAAAGATGTAGGAGGTAGTTTTTATCATCAAATAAAACTGGATCAACCAACTGATATAGAAAGTGTTATTTTAGCGAATGCTTTAATGATTTTTGATAAATATTATGAAGATTTACCTATTAGAAAAGTTACTGTTTCTTGCGGGAGGTTGCAAGAAAAAAGTGGCGTGCAATTAAATATTTTTGATAATATTGAAAAAATTAAGGAGCAAGAACAAATAGATGAAGCTATATTAGAAATTAAAGATAAATATGGAAAAAATGCCCTACTTAAAGCTTCTAGTCTACTTAATGATTCGACTATTCATGAGAGAAACAAAAAAATTGGAGGACATAGTGCATGATTGACCGAGGATTTGTAAAGTGGCAGCCTTTTAATAGTATTACACCATCTAAAGATACGATAAAAGCTATAAAGGAGAAGGAAAAAGATGAAAGACCAGTGTTATTTCCAGAAGAAGTAAGTGTGCTTATTGATACTTTAATGGATGGATATTATACCAAAGATAAAATACACTTAACTTATTATGAATCGTATCATATTAAAAATATTACTAGTACTATTAAAAAAATACATCCTAGCTCTAATACTATTGAACTAGGATGCGGGAAAACACTTTATTTTGACCAAATTATTCATGTTTCAACACTCGAATAAACATAATCATATAACCAGTTATGATATAAAAGTGTAGAGGTGGCATGCCAACGATACATTGGTTCTTTTGCACTATCATTATCTTTATAATAATTACAAGGAATATTGATATTTAAGCCTTTTTTAATATCTCTTTTATATTCATTATCTAACGTGTATAAATCATATTCAGCATGACCAGTTAGAAAAACTTTCCTTTTGTCTTTGGACTCGATTATGTATGGCCCAGATATATTGGATTTACTTGTTAAGATAAGATCATCTATATCACCAAGTTCACTTTCTACGATACTACAATACCGGGATTGAGGAATATAAAAGTAATCATCAAAGCCTTTAACTAAATCCGTTTTTTTAACTATATAATGTTCATATAAGCCAGATAATTTTTCTTCTAAATTATAACGATTAACACCATAAAAATATTGCAAGCCAAATTCAGAGGCCCAACATAGAAAAAGACTTGAGCGCACATGATCTTTCGTGTATTTAAAAAATTCTTTTAATTCGGCAATATAATCTATATCTTGATAGCTTAAATGTTCTAGAGGAGCACCGGTTATAATCATGCCATCGTACTCTTCTTTTTTGATGGTACTAAAGGAAGTATAATATTTTTGATAATATTCTAATTTAGCACTATTTGTTTTTTTCGTATCTAGATAAATAAAATCTAGTTCTACTTGTAAAAACTTGGTATCTAACACTTTTATTAAATCACGTTCTGTATCTTCTAGAGTTGGCATTAAATTTAGTATACCTACTTTTACGTGTGGTTTAGATGTATCAAGGTGAGATATAAAATTAACATCTTCTAGGCGTTTTGCTATTTCAAGTGATTTTTTTAATAATATTGGCATAATATCACCCTTTTATATCATGGCTCATAATTTTTAGAATTAAATCATAATTATCATCGCGAGCCATTTTATTTTTCTTAATCATTCCACATTTATCACATCGATAAACTATTTTTAAATTGTCTTTCTTACCCTTTTCTATTTCAATAGGCCTTAACACTCCAAAACATTTACACATTCTATCTCCTGGGTATTCATCGACATGCAGACTACATAAACAACTCGGGCAATGATCTCTTGCTGTATAAGATAGCGGAGTTACTTTTGTTTTGCAGACAATACATTCAAAGGGTTCATCAATCATTGTAAATTTTTTTGCTTCCATAAAAACCTCTAATTAAATTTAAATATTTTTCTAGCTATTTTATAGCCAGGAACTGATATAAAACGCGGTAATTTAGCAAGACGCGCTATTTTTAATTTTTTATAAACTGACTTATTTTTTTCTTTTAAATAATTCCATAATTCTTTACTTTTTAAGTTTGCTTCTTTCGTATTAGCTAGCTTTAATAAAATGGTTGATATAGTCATCATGATATCTAAATAATGAATCAAATATTTTTGTAAAGACTTTGGTTCAATGGTTAAGGGATCAAAGAAATCAATCATCATTTTCGTTACTTTTATTTGTTCATCTACCCGTCCAATCATTACACGTTCATTAACAGATTGATCTGTTCTTCCAATAAAATAACGATATAGGGGTACATTTAAATAATACATAGTTTTTACAAAGGGTAGCGGATAATAAACAAATATATTATCTACATAAAAAGTGTGCTCTGGTAAAGTTAAATGAATTTCTTTTAAAAGACTGGTTTTATAAAATACGGAATGCATTAAAAGATACTCACTCACTTTAAAGTGGCCTACTTCTTGCCAAGTAAAGATTTCGTTTTCTTTAAAAACATTTAAATAACCCATTTCTTTGGGACTACCCTCTTTTTCATAAACGTAGTTTACAATTAACATGTCGATATCTTGTTTTTTGAGCGTTGCTACGACTTTTTTTAAGGAAGAAGTATCTACCCAATCATCACTATCTACTACTTTAAAGTATTTGCCGGAAGCTATGCCTAATCCAGCATTTACCCCACTGCCATGACCACCATTTTCTTTATCAATAACTTTGATAACTTGGGGATATTTTTTTTGATACTCTTTGGCTATTTTTAAAGTATCATCGGTAGAACCATCATTTACAATAATTAATTCAATATCTTCTTTAATTTCTAAAATCGTATCTAGAGCATGATGCATATAACTACTAGAATTGTAACATGGAACAACAAAAGATATTAATTTCATTTATATACACCACTTTTCTTGAATTCCTTTAGAGCAAGTAACATTTCATGAGTTACTACTTTGTTAATTTCTAAATTACCAATATTTTGTTTTAAATACTTTTTTAAACCTTTAAAAGGAACATATTCTAATTCAAAACCACCAATACTTTCTTGTTCATCAAAGTGAGTATTTGCTAAATTATACCGTTCATCTGTAAAAATATAAAAATAATAAATTTCTAATAAACGATTATTACCTTTTTTAGGATAATCCTTTACCATATATTTTAAACAGAAGAATGGTTCATACTCTTTATTTAGAACAATACCCGTTTCTTCCATAATTTCCCTTTTTAAAGCATCATTTAGTGTTTCATGATTTTCTAAATGACCACCCGGAAATTGAATGGTTGTGTAAGCACTAGCTAGTAATATTTCTTTTTTACTATTTAACATTAAAGCTTTTACTCTAACAACTTTATCAGTTATATCTTCTTCTTTTAATTTATCATAATTAATTACTCTTGTTTTCATATAATCACATTACTATTGTAAACGAAAAAGAGAAATAAGACCAGCTTATATCTCTTACTTTACGTCAATTAAAGTGTTCTTTGTAAAATTAAGCCATCACATACATGTTCGGATTGAACACTCTCTAAATAACGGGGAAATACTAAAATTTCTTCTGTTTTTAAATTTTTTATGTTTACACTAGATGTTAAGATTGGATGGGATTTAAAAGTGGCAGAAGGAATATTATAAAATTTTATTAGGTAAGCTAAAGCGATGGAAGCATTTTCATTCACGATATTTTTTAGAGAATTTTCATAATTTTGTAATTTAGAATAACCCCAATAATAGCCAAGAGATGAATCAAAATAATCGGGAATGTTAGATAAAAAGATTAAATCATATTTTTCTTCTTTTTCACCTAAATTTAGGGCATTACGATATTCAAAAGTGATATTTGCTTTAGCTAAATTTTTACGCATGTGTTCGTAAGATGCTAAATCTTTTAAATAAGCATTATTATGAGTCATTTGATAATTTGATGCCATATTCATAAGAAGCATAAGAAATACATTTAATTTTTCTTGATTATTTTTTTGATTTTGATAGTTATATTCCATAACTTCTTGCCAAAATTTACGATATTTTTCCTCCATAAATGGATAGCATAAAGATACCATACTATTTAATTCTTCTATAGAAGTAGAAGGATTCGTTAATTTTTGATTAAATAATAAATACTCTTCATAAGTAAACGCTAATAAAGCAGCCCTTTTTAGTCCTAAGGCATAATACTCGGTTAGACGATTTGTATCAAAAGTATCAATATTTAAAATGCCATAATATACTAAATTAAAAATATGATCACCACTAGCTAAGACACTTAAGGCTTTCTTCTTATTTTTAAAATCAAGCTTTTGCATATAGCCATTAATGTTTTCATTTGTTTCTTTATATACTTTTTGAAATTCACTAAAAGGACGACCAAAAATATATACTTTACCAGCATTTAATTGTCTATCTATAATATTTTTAACACCATTTAATGCATCCATAATAACCCCCACTTATAGATAATATAATAACATAAAATACTATAAAATGCAAAAAACTGGAAAATCCAGTTCATTTCTAAATGGTGATCTGTACGGGATTTGAACCCGTGAATGTTGCCTTGAGAGGGCAATGTGTTAACCGCTTCACCAACAGACCATTTTTTCAAGAGCAATAATATCTTATCATATTTTGAAATATTTTACAACCTTTAATCCTATAAATAGAATTTTTCCAATCCATCTCTCTATGTTTGAGGCAAATTATTTGTTTTAGAAAAAAATAGAAGAAAGAATTTACTAGAAGTTAGGATGTATGCTATAATATGAGCAGGAAGTGATTTTATGCGCTATAATGTAATTAAAGATGCTAATAGAATAATTCATAAGAGTCCTTATTTAGTAAATAATCCTAGTGATTATAAAAATAAATGGGCTACTCTTTTTCAAAATGATAAACCTATTCATTTAGAACTTGGAATGGGTAGAGGTGAGTTTATCATAAATATGGCTAAAAGGTATCCTAATATTAACTTTATTGGTTTAGAATTATATGACTCACAAATGGTTAAAGCTGTGGAAAGATTAAAGGGTCAAGATTTGCCTAATCTAAAACTTATTAATGCAGATGCGAAAGATCTAGATAAAATATTTGGTAAAGAAATAGATACTATTTATCTTACATTTTCTGAACCATGGCCTAAAAAACAAGATGAAAAAAAGCGTTTTACTCATGAGTCTTATTTAAGACTTTATGATAAAATTTTTAAAAAGCATAAACATATTATTTTAAAAACGGATAATAAAGGTTTATTCCAATACTCTTTAGAAAGTTTATCAAAGTATTGGTATACATTTGAAATAGTAAGTTTAGACCTACATCATGATGAGAGAAAAATACCAAATATTATGACCGATTTCGAAAGAAACTATGATAAAACAGAGAAACGCCCTATTTATTACTTAGATGCTAGATTTGAAGATTAATCTAGCTTTTTTTCATAAAAAAAGCATTTACTACTATGCTTCGTAAACGCTTACTTTCTTTTTATCTCTACCAAGTCTTTCAAAACGAACAACACCAGTTACTTTTGCAAATAGTGTATGATCTTTACCCATTCCAACATTTACTCCTGGATAAATTTTTGTTCCTCTTTGACGATATAGGATAGAACCTGCTGAAACAGTTTGGCCATCTGCAGCTTTAGCACCTAATCTACGTCCACGTGAATCACGACCATTACGTGTAGAACCTTGAGCTTTAACGTGAGCAAATAATTGGATATTCAATTTCATAAAATTCATGGTCTAATCCTCCTTTATTATTTTAATATTTTTTTTATAAGTTAATGCTAGCTCTTCTAGCATCTCTATCATATTTTCAATTATTAATAAAATACTCTTATTATCACTGGTAACTTCTATTGTAAGCTTGCTTAACTCTTTACCTTTATATTCTTCCTTATAAATCAAAGAATTTTTATCAAGTTTTAAACATGCATTAATACTAGTAATTACAATACTAGAAGCCGATGCACAAACAATATCATCTTCTTCGGCATATTCGGCATGACCAGTCATAACAATTTTATTTTTATTAATACGCACTTTAATCATAATTACTTATTAATTTTCTTAACAACTAATTTTGTGTATGGTTGTCTATGACCTTGAGTTTTACGATATTTCTTCTTAGGTCTATATTTGAAGACTTTGATCTTCTTTTGTTTACCATGTTTTTCAACTAGACAAACAACACTAGCACCTTCAACATATGGTGTACCTACATTTCCATCTACTGCTAAAACATTTGTAAATGTAATCTCACTACCAGCTTCATTAGGTAACTTTTCAACATAGATTACATCATTTTCAGCTACATAATATTGTTTTCCACCAGTCTCAAATACTGCTTTCATATTCATTCCTCCTTACTATTTAAGACGCACCTTTATGGTAAGAATAATTCTTTTGAACCATTTCAGAGTGGTTTTTTACGAATATAAAGCTACTCGCATGAATAATTCTAACAAAATTATATGCTTTTGTCAATTTAAATTCCTTTATTTCCTGGTAATTTCTTCTTCATCATTAAATAATTTGCTAAATATATCTCTATTTTCTATAATTGCTGCAAAATCGCCTTCATAATACAAGTTGGTTAAATATAACAATTGGTCTTTTTCATCTAAACTCGCTAAATCATTTCTTACCTCTAATTTATCAATTAAATTATTAAGAAAATTGATAATAAACGGAACTTCTGAATTGGAGCAAATTCTTCTGAGTAAAGTTAAGTCTGTGCAATTACTCATTGTATCTAACAACATGTTTATATGATTTATGGCATATATTTCTAAGCTTGTCATATTTTCAATTTTTTGATTATTTTTTACCATTAACAACATTTCTCCAACATATTCAAAACTTTGCATTTCTACTAATTGATTTAGTAATATTTCAGCTATGTCACCATTAACACTTCGAGCAATATTATAAATGCATTCAGCATCTGCTTCTTTTACGGCATCTTTTAATTTAATGACATCAATTTCAATTAAATCATTTAACATTCTGCCATTATCTTTATTAATGCTTAAAAATAAATTTTTTAAATTGTTATTCATATTAATACCTGCTTTCTTAATTTTTAATTATAAAAGATTAAATTACAAAAGTAAAGATCTCTTTTACTAGTAATTTGCATTATTTTTGTTTGTTTTCTACACTATTTTGGAATAAACTTTGAAAAGTATTTCTATTTTCTTTAATAGTTTCAAAATCGTTATTTATATATAATTCTTTTAAAGCTTTTAGTTTTTCTTCCTCATTTAATGTGTTTAGATATATACTTTTAAAGACTTTTTTAAATTCTTTTGTTTTTAACTCATCTAGACATTTTTTTATTTGCAATTTATCAGAACATGTTTTCATGAATTCGAGTAAATCTAAATAGTGATTTTCTAAATAATTTGTAACAAGATTTTCTTTTGAATCTTTTTCTATTTTTGATTGTTCATAAAAGATAATTAGTCTTGCAATATATTCATAAGATCCTAAGTTCATTAAATGATTTATAAACACTTTTATTGGAACATTTGGAACATATATTAAAAAGAAATATATAAATTTAGGATCATTGGTGTTAAGCATGGCAAAAGTAAGCTTTTCTATGGGAGCAGATTTTAAATTTCTAGCTAAATAATAAATATATCTTCCATCTTTTAAGCTAATTATTTTATTAATTAAAGCCTCGGGTGAAACTCCTTTTAAACAAGCAAATTCACATATATAATAAGGGTCATTTGTATTTATAATTTTTTCTTCTAAAGAGTCTTTATCCGCACCATTTATATAACGAGCAAAATAATATATAGCTTGGGCATCATTTGATGCCATAACTTCAGCTGTGGCAAGTTTTAAATCAATAATTTTACTTTCGATTAACAAATTTAATAATTTACCCTGATTTTTTTCGACATTTAGAATGATATCTCGTAAGTTTTGGTTCATTATTAACACCTCAAGTGTTTATTATAGAAGAAATTAAATTTAAAGTAAAGATAAATATTTCTTTTCTAAAAGCTTTTTTTCGCTAATATAAGTGTTATTTGTTTTAAAAAAATGGTATGTATCTTTTTTAAGAAGATTTAAATTAGGTTTTTTTTCATTTTTTATATGATGATATTTAAAATTATAGAGTGCTCGCTCTAATTGAAATCGATAATTTTGATATTTAAAATTTTTAAATTCCGTTACCATTTTATAGATTAAAAAAGTAACAATCAGATAATTATTTAAAGGGAATATTTGATTAAAAGTTATAAAGAATAATATAAAGATAATACTTATGATAGCGCTCATAAGGAATGCTTTTTTATATGGGAATATCAACTCACAAACGCATCTTAAAAATTGATAGCCGTCTAGAGGAATAATAGGAAGTAGATTAAAAATTAAAATCGTTGTATTATATGTTTGAAATAATAGATAAGTCCCCTCTCTTATCCAAGACATTTTAAATAATAAATAAAAGATTAAATAAAGAATAATTTGGAAAATAATACCAAAACTAGCGATAAGAAGATCATGAAGTATTTTGGTATTAATCTTTTTATTAATAGTAGTTAATCCTCCACTGGGATAAATATCTACTTTTACTATTTTATAGCCCAATATTTTAATAATAAAAATATGACCTAATTCATGAAAAATAACGATGAAATAAATTAAGATAATATTTTTGATTAATCCTGTAAGAAGAAAAGATAAAACAAGAAAATAAGTAGATAAATGAATATTAAATAGACGCTTTGTATTCTTCATAATTTATAAATTCGCCATCTTTATTAATGGTCAAATAAATATCTTCACTATTACTTGAGCCTAGAATACTTCCTGCTTCTATATAGTCATATACGGATATATCTGTATCTGTAATATTAGAATACCATATATCTACCCCATCATTTCCTTGAATGATTACTGTATTACCTAAATCATCTTTTTCACCAATAAACACAACTATACCACTAGTAATGACACTTATAGCTTCATTCATACCTACAGTTAGTTTTACACCATTTTTAAATGGTTCAATATTCGTATAAGATACATCCCCAAATACTACTTCACTATCTGTATTATTATCTTGTTTAGCTATATCAACATCACCAAAAACACTTTGATATAATTCATTAATTTTGGTAAATTCTAGAGAGTCTTCTAATACATATTTTTGATATAAAGCTTTATTATCTTCACTAATATTCGTAAAAATAATACTGCCTAAGACAAAAATAACGGTTATTAAAACGCGAGAAATTAGATTTTTCGCATACTTTAATTTAAATGGTAAATTTTCTTTATAGGAACTAGTAGTATTACTAGATCCATCTACATATTTTTCTCTTTTTAATTTATTTTTACGTATGATATCATTTATTTCATCCATAATGATCACCTAGATAATTTTATGTAGGGTTTTACTAATTTATAACATAAAGCATAAAAGATTAGATTGATAATATAATTTTTAATCATGAACGGAAATAAATAAATCATACTATAACCATTAATAAGTCCTAAGGCTAGGACATATAATATATAAATTATGGTAATTAATAATATATAATGGCTAAACTTTGTTTGGGTAATATTTAAATGTTTTATTAATATAAATAAAGCGATAAATAACATGGTATTTAGAAAATAGGTATTTACTATTAATAAATCAAGAACTAATGGTATTAAAATAAATAGAAAGATATTTTTTTTAGAATACAATAAAATATTTATTAGAACAAAGAAAGTAGGAACTTGGCATGTATAGGATAGTAAAACATCTAATAACAAAAACAACATTTTAGTTACCTCCACTTAATATGGCTACATAATTAATATCTTCTAACCTAGATAAGCTTTCTACTTCTAAAATGTATTCTAATTCTAAATTATCTTTACTGATACTTTTAATCGTGCCGATTTTTATATCTTTGGGAATACTGGTTAAACCTGATGTGTATACAGTATCTCCTTCCTTAATAGTTTCATTTAACTTAATATTCTTAATAATAATTTTTTCATCTTTGCTTGATAAAATACCATAAGATGAACCAACACGAACCGATAATTCCATATCTTTATTAGTAAGTAGTTCTACTACACTACTATTTTTATGAGCTTCTTTAATTACTCCTATTACCCCGAGTTCATTTATTACTAAGTCTTGAACTTTAATACCACTACTTGTTCCTACATTAATCGTAATTTCATCATAAAATTCATAAATATCTCTTAATATAATTTTTCCATAAGTCACCTCGTAATCACTTTCGGGAATATTTAATAAACTTTGCATTTCCGTGTATTCTTCTTTATAATATTCTAATTTGGTATCATAGATGAATTCTTGCAAATCTTTGGTATTGGAGATGAACCCTAAAAGATGGTCTTTGGATAAAAAAAGGATAAATATTAGAAGAATTGCAATAATAAACCAGTTTTTCTTTATCATATTAAACACCATTATTAGTATTTAATTAAATTCATTAATATATTCATTAAATAAATTTAAAAGAGATTTATTTAACGTATCATAATAACTAGTTTCACTAGATTTAATTAATAATTCATAATTGTTTATTTCTCGTAGGAAAGTACTATTGGTTTTAATTTTTTCTTCATAAAAGTTTAGACCTTGATCATGAAAGTAACTTTTCATTAAATCTAGTACAGTAGCATCACCAAAAATACCAATAACGATTTTATAAATCCCCTCTTCTTCATAAATAATACTGTTAGGATAATTTCTCTGTTTAGAGGTAGCTATATCTATATTGTTATAAGAACCCACATAAAGAATTGTTGCTTCCGGATTAAGAGCATAAGCAATGGGTTCCTTAAATTTGTAAGATAGGAAGAATGCTACAACCATACCTAGTATTAAAGCAATCAAAAATATTTTTATATTTTTTTTCATAAGCATCACAACAATATTAAACCACATTCTTTGGAAAAATATTGTCGAACTAACCAAAGAAGATAAAAGTTATAATAAAAGCAGCAATAATTCCCATTAAATCTGCAAATAGGCCAACAGGCAGAGAATATCTTGTTTTGGTTACTTTAATGCTACCAAAATATAAAGCTAAAACATAAATAGTTGTGTCTGTACAGCCTTGAAGTGTAGAAGCTAGTCTTCCAATAAAACTATCTGGGCCAAAACTAGCAAAAATATCATTCATAATAGCTAATGATGCCGTTCCTGATATTGGTCTTAAAAGTGCCATTGGTAATATATCTATAGGAATATTTGCTAAATCAAATAATGGTTTTAGAAATCCTAACATGCCATCTAAAAATTTACTATCTAAAAAAATATTGACAGCAAAGACCATCGCCATTATTGTTGGAGTAATGTGAAAAACCATGATTAATCCTTCTTTAGCTCCTTCTAAAAAAGAATCATATACATTTACGCGTTTTTTAACACCATAAAGAATAATAAATAAAACAAAAAGAGGAATGACAATTTTGCTAATTAAATTCATACTTTATTCCTCCTTCTTATAAAATAATCTAATATTAAGCCTGATGCACTAGATACAGCGGTAGCTAGGATACTTGTAATAATAATTTCTGTTGGATTGGCACTTCCATGCATGAGGCGAAGAGCAATAACGGTTGTGGGTATTAAAGTAACTCCGCCGGTATTTAAAACTAAGAATGTAATCATAGCTTCGGTTGCCGTATCCTTTTTGGGATTATCTTTTTGAAGTTCATCCATAGCTTTCAAACCAAAGGGAGTTGCGGCACTACCTAGGCCTAACATGTTGGCGCCAATATTAGAAGCAATATAACCGAGGGCTAAATGATTTTTAGGTAAACTAGGAAAAAGTCTTCTTAAAATAGGATTTAGAGCTCTTGCAAAGACTTGCAGTAATCCGGATTTTTCAGCTATTTTCATAATTCCTGTCCAAAGAACAATTAAAGGCATCATTTCTAATATTAAATTAACTCCACTTGTTGCGTGTGTTAAAATACCACTATTGATGGTATCAATTTCTCCTGTTAATAAAGAATAGATAATAGCAATTAAAATTAAGCCTGCCCATATAATGTTTACCATTTAGAAAACCACCTTAATATTTTTTTAAAGAATCCCTCTTTTTCTTCTTTTTCCTCTTTCACCTCTATTTTTTTCGCATATATACTTTCGGTATGTAAGACGGTATCATTTAGCATTACTCTTGCTTCTCCTATTTTTATTCCGTCATATATGTTATTGTATTTAAATAATGTAATGTTAATTTTTAAATCTTTTTTTTCTTCTTCGGTTACTAAAGCATAATAATTGTTTTTAACATAAAATTCTACATCTTTATAATATGTATCATCTATTTTAAAGTTTTCTTTATCTATAGCAAGTATGCTATCATACATTGAAAAATAAGTTTCATATAAACTTTTATGATCATTAAAGTCATTGCCATCATTCAGTGTTACTACTACTAAGTTTTTATTATCCCGGGAAGCCGTGGTAACAAGAGTTCTATTAGCAGCTTCTGTATAACCAGTTTTTCCTCCTGTTGTGTATTCATACATAGAAAATAATTTGTTTTTTCCTTCCCAATTATATGTCTTCAAATTACTTTCGGCTGTATAACTGCGTGTTCCAAAGATACGGGCAAATGTTTCATTTTGCATAGCTACTTTTGTTAAAAGAGCCATATCATAAGCAGTAGAAGTATTACCTATCCCATTACTATCTAGGCCATGAGGATTAACAAAATGAGTATTTTTCATACCAATGGTATTTGCATATTCATTCATTAAGTAAACAAAGGCTTCTTCGGTACCTGCAACCGATTTCGCTACTTGGGTTGCCGCATCATTACCACTTCTAAGCATAAGACCGTATAGTAAATCTAAGAGTTTTATTTCTTCTCCTACTTCTAAATAAACACTCGATCCATAAGACTTTAAGACATCTTCATCCACCACGACTGTTTTATTTAAATCGCTATACATAATAGCAATTAGGCAAGTCATGATTTTCGAAATAGAGGCAATTAACTGAGGTTCATCTTTATTTAAATCATATAAAACACGGCCACTATTTAAGTCCATGACAATTGCTTTAGATGCACTAATAGCAAATATATTAGCTGGAAATACAATAAAAAGTATTAAAGCAATAACAATTTTTTTCATGGATCTCACCTATTTAAGTGTATGAATAATTTATGTGAATTAGAAGTTTTTTAACCAAGAAAAAAGAACATATTATTTATTCAATGTTCTTTCTTTCTTCATATTTATATCAATAACTTTTTCTTCTTTACTAGCTAGTTCATCTGCAATAAACTTATCTAAAATTTCATTTTGAAGTCCAAGATTATCTTCGTTTTGTTTTGCTAAAGCTTCTAAAATAGCATTCCCTAGTTTACTTATCTCTTTTTTTGTTTGTTCTATTTCGAGCAGTAGTTCATCTTCTTTTTTTCTTGCAGCAACTCTTGCCATATAGTTTTCTTGCATGTTCTTTTTGGTACTATTTATAGTTAATTTTTCAATAGCAATATCATGCTTGTTTTGCTCACGCAATTCTTGATAATATCTCGCTAAAGCTTCTCTAATAGTAACTACAATACCGACATTAGCAGCATTAGCGGCTATCATTAACAAGATGGATGCTAAAACAGATAAATTTAAATGGATTAAAAGCGGAATACTAAAAAGTGAGAATACTCCTACTAATACCATTTCTAAAATAAGCATAGCTTTTCTTGTGTTTTCTTCATCATATTTTTCTAATTTATGTAGTTCTCTTTCGGAGTTTATTCTTGTCTCATTTAACTTTCTTTCTTCTTGATCCAACATTCTTTTTTCTTCTTTTGCTTCAGCTAGTTTTGGTTCTAGCTTTGATACATATTCATTTTTTTTACTCCATAAGTCAATATATTTATTCATTTTTTCCTCCTTGTAGCTTACTATTCTAGCACATTATTAATCTATGAACAAGTCATTTACTAAATCCTTTACATGTTCTTTTCGCTTTTTTGTTAAATCTTTATCGATAATTATTTTTACGACATCACCTTCCTTGGCATTAGGAACTAATATTCTTGGCATATTTACTAACTTGCCTTTTTCTATTTCTACTACAGCATAATCTCCTTCAAATCTATCAATTATAACTTCCATAAATCATTTCTCCGTTTCTACTTCTATATTTATGCCATCAGACTTTACAATAATACTACCATTTAGATCAGTACGATATATATTATTTGTATATTTTTCTAACTTTTCAATCGTACTTGAAGATGGATGATTATAACTATTATTAGCACCAACACTAATAATAGCATAACTAGGATTTACTCTAGCTAAAAAATCATCAGACGAACTTGTATCACTACCATGATGACCTACTTTTAGTACGTCTGCCTCTACATCCGCAGTAATTTCTTTTTCACTTAACGCTTCAGCGTCCCCAGTATAAAGAAAAGAAATATTTCCATAAGTAATTTTTAAGACAATAGAATAATTATTCATACTAGAATATTTTTCGGCATTAGGAGCAAGCATTTCAATTGAAAGATTATCTTCACTTAATACTTCTACTCCTGCTTTACCAGTATGAATACTTAACCCTTTATCTTTAATTGTTTCTAGTAAATTTTCATAAGTTTTACTCGTACTAACAGCTTTAGGCATATAAATAGATGATACATCAAAGGTATTTATCACATCTGCAAGTCCACCTATATGGTCCGTATGAGGATGAGTTCCTATAACATAATCGATATCGGTATAACCAAGATTTTCAATATAATCAATTACCGTATCACTTTCGTAAGCTTCCCCAGCATCAATTAACATAGTATCTCCATTCGGTAATTCAATAAAGTTAGCATCTCCTTGACCTACATCAATAAAGTGCGCAACTAGTTCATCTTCACTAGCTTTAAATTCATTCGTAGTATTAGAACTATTGGAATTTGGTAAATCCAAATTAATTTTAGCACAACCACTTATTAAAACTAAAAACATTAAAACTATAATTATCTTTTTCATATGACACTTCCTATTATAATTATAAAGAAGTTTTAAAAAAAGAACAATGTTAAAACATTATTCTTGACATAAAACAACATAAATATAAATTTTAATATTTTTGCAAATTAAAACAAGGAAATTTCCTTGCTTAAAATTTACGCATATGAATAGGAACTCTAACCCGGGTATATGATTTCATATTTGGCGTTTCATCAAGTATTTTCATAGCTTCTTCAGAATAATTTTGACATGCCTCTTTAAAAGACATTTCCATTGAGGTGTTAACATTAATACTTGATAATTCTTCTTTGGGAGTTGCTATTATTGTATCAATTAGTTCTAAAAAATTAGGATTATTTATTACTTCTGGAAAACTACATACATAATCAATAGCTTCTATATGTTTTATAGTAGGACAAGTAAAAAGTTTTAAAATAATATGAGTTAGATCATTATCTAGTAATCTTCTTATATCAATAATTAAATCAGTTTTATATTCTAAATCTTCATCTAATTTGGCATCCTCAGAATGATAATTAATAATACCTTCTAATATTTCTTTAGTTAATCCTAATTGTTTTACTTTTTCATTTTGCATAATATTTTCTAGCTCTTTTTGATAATATTCTAGGTCTCCGCCTAAAGTTAATAATTTAGCTTCTCTTCTTAAATTTAGAACATCTTCTTTCGTATTCTTATCTGGTTCATCTACTAAAGATGTTCTTAAAATATTAAATTCCGGATAATCTAGTATTATATTTAAATATTCATAAAAATTAGGACTATTAGCAAATCTTTTATCATAACTTAATTCACAAATGTTACGCATCATATTTGTAAATTTATAGTTATTATAATTAGATTTTTCGTTAGTTAAATTAATTATCAAATTATAAAACTTATTTCGATAATTACTAGGAAGATTTTGAAAACCTTCACTTTTAAAAAATTTCCAAATCTCATAGTTTGTAAAAGTATCAATATCAGGATTAATTCTCTTTATATTAGCTTTTACTTCACGATTTATTCTAATTTTTTCTTTTATTTCATCAAACATATTATCACTTCCTGTTTTTATTATAATGGATAGTGGTTTTAAAGTAAAGAAAAAACGAGGATTAATCCTCATTATAATTATATACTCCATGTATTTTTTCTAGCGTTTCTTCATCAGGCTGTTCAACATACCATTTACCAGATGATTTAGTTACGGTAAATACTATATTATAGGAAATTGTATCATTAGTATCTTTCATAGTCTCTAATTTGTATTCCATGTATAGGTCATTGTCATACTCTCCATCTGTTAAGAATTCTTCTGGATGAGTATTTAAATAATCACTAGCTTCCTCTTGAGCTTTATATAAATCATAAACTGTAATTTTTACAGTAACCTTGGCAGTATCTCCATCGTATTCTTCATTCTCAATTGTATAAATTAAGTCTCGATATTGTCTTTTTAATACTTCTTTATAGGTATCTTTCCCTTTTTCTGTTAAATTTTCACTTTCTACTAATTCATCAATATCTTCTAAAACATAATTATTTAAGCTTTTATAATCATTTAAGTATTTTTCTACCGCATCTGCTGCTAAATCATTAGCACATGAACAACCTCCTACTATAAATAAACAAGCTATTAATCCAATTAATTTTTTCATATTCACCATTCCTTAATTTTATTATGTTACTAAAAAACTTTATTTATACAAAAATTTATAGTATAATATTATTAGGTGATTATAATGGATACATGGTTACAATATTTAATTATTGCAGTTGTTTTAATTTTAGTTTTATTAATTGTTATTAAATTAACAAGAAGAGACTTTCGAATTGAAGCAAATAAACTTATTACTTATTTAGGAGGAAAAGATAATATTGTTAGTGCTGAAGCTAATATGAGTAGATTTAAAGTTATCTTAAAAGATGTAAGTATTGTCAATAAAGATGCAATTGAAAAATTAGGTGCTAAAGGGATTGTGGAAATAGACAATCAATTAAAAATAATCTTTGGACCTAATGCTAAAGAATTAAAAAGATATATTGATGATATTGTTTAAAGCTAAACTAAAAAGTTTAGTTTTTTAAATATTTGCCTTGACGAACATATGTATAACTTGATATAATATAATTGATTTTAGAAAGATATTAACATCAAGAATGTTATCAATATTAATATCTTTAAAATAAAAATAGATAGATGTATAATGAAGGGAGTAATGGTTATGTGTAAATTAGGAGACATTATTTTTGTAAAGGAATATTTTGGAAGTGACGGAAAAAAAGTTAATCAGCACTCATTTGCGGTAATCAATGATAAGAAAGATTTTATTGAAGGGCTTTGCTATGACTTTGTAGCCAACGTGATGTTAAGCTTTCATAATGAAGAACACAAAGCAAGAAAATTAAAATATAAAAGAATCTTCCTATCAAAGAAGAGAAAGTTAGTGGCAAAGATTTAAATGATAGAGAAGGATATATTAGAGCAGACGAGTTATATTACTTCAATAAAAACAAAATTCAATATAAAGTAATTGCTCACATGGATCCAGAATTACTTGATGAATTAGTACAATTATTACTATTGTTACATGATGAGAATAAATTAAAAATAGTCACTAAAAATCTGGAAGAAATTTAAACATAAACTTAGTTTGACAAACTATATTAAAAGTGATATTACAACAATCAATTTATATCTATCATTTTTTTAAAAAAGATGTATACTATAATTACAGTAGGAGGTTGTGATGAAAGAAAAAGAAAAAAAGATTAAATTTCCAAAAGACTTTTTCACGAAAAGTCGACCTCATGCATCAAAACAAGAAAAAGATTACATTCCATTTCAATGGAGCGAAAATGTCTTAAATGGAAAAAGTAAAGCAAAAATTGTATCACTAAAAAAATAATTAAATAACAAAAACTCTTTGCCTAATACAAGTTTAGGCTTCTACCATGGAACTTATCTTTTTGGGTAGGTTCTTTTTTTTACTTAAAAAAGCCCATAAATACAGGCTTTATAGACTAATTGGCTGCCCTAGTAGGATTCGAACCTACGAAATTACGGGGTCAGAGCCCGCTGCCTTACCGCTTGGCCATAGGGCAATGAGTATTATATAAGCATAACTTTAGGCTTATATAATTGATCATCTTTTTGATATATTGCTACTTCTTTTTGTTTGTAGGTAAGTAAAATATTTGATTCCATTACTGGTAATTCTATTTTATTACCATTACTTACCTTTTTATATTCTAAATCATTTAATTTATATTCTTTTATATCTAAAGCATCTTTAATATGAAGAATTTTAAAATTATTGTTTTTAATATCTTCTAGGGAATTAGCCTCTTCTATTTTAAAGTCTCCTTGTTTTATTCTCGTTAAATTATTCATTACACCAAGAACATGCAACTCTTTTGTAATATCTCTAATTAAACTTCTAATATATGTTCCCTTTTCTACTTTACAGTGGAAAGTAATAATATCTTTATAAAAAGATAATAATTCTAACTCATAAATATGAACTTTTTTAATAGGTAGAGTTACTTCTTCACCTCTTCTTGCATATTCATATAGTTTTTTACCATTTACTTTAATGGCACTATATTTAGGTACTTCCATTATGTATTCTCCTATAAACCTAGAAAATACTTTTAAAATATCTTGTTTAGTAGTCGTAGCACTGCTACTATCTAATATATTACCAGTAATATCTAGGGTATCAGTAGTTATTCCAAGTTTGATTTCAGCGATATATTCTTTATCCTCTGAAGTCAGTAAATCTACTAATTTAGTATATTTACCTACACATAAGACTAATACTCCGGTTGCTAGGGGGTCTAGAGTTCCGGTGTGCCCTACTTTCTTTTCTTTTAGTACCTTAGATGCAATATTTACGATATCTCTAGAAGTATACCCAATTGGTTTATCAACAACAATTATTCCAGACATAAATCCTTATTTGTTTTCTCAAATTTAAATGTATTAAAAAGGTCTTGGTAAATTGGTTCAAAATCTTTTTCTTCGTTATAGTAAACAGCATTTTCTAGAATTACTTTTTTTAATAAATGACTAATTAAAGGCTGTAATAATTCCTTGTTTTTTAAGTAGGCTATATCTTCAATAATAGTTTTATTATTTATAATAGATACAGCAACAAAACCTAGAAAAGAATTTTGATAATATAGTTTATGAATATGACAATTATTTAAAAGAGATAAATCTTTGTTAGGATATTTTTTTTGGATTAAAGAAGCTTCTTTGGAAGTAATATTACTAGTTATTATTTCTAATTTTTTCATATTAATCATGTTCCTTTATTTCTTTAATAATATTTTCAATATTTGCTGCATAATCGATGGATTCGTCATATACAAATTCTAATATCGGAGTATGACGTAAGTCTAGTCTTTCAGCTAATTCAGCTCTAATAAAAGAACTTGCTTCATTTACTTCTTTAACTAATGTTTTTCTATCAAGGTTACTTAAGGATGTAAAGTAAACTTTGGCATAACTTAAATCTTTCGATACTTTACATCCCGTTATTGTAATGGATTTTAATATTTCATCTTTGGCTTCTTCAAAAATGATTTCACTTATTACTCTAGCAATATCACTAGATATTTTAGCAATTTTATGACTAGGCATTACGTACCTCCACCATTTCAAAGCATTCTAATATATCTCCTACTTTAATATCACTAAAATTATCTAGAGTAATACCACATTCGTAGCCTTTCTTCACTTCTTTAACACTATCTTTTTCTCTTTGAATAGAATTTATTTTACCATTATATACAACTATACCATCACGAATTAATCTAACATTAGCATTGTTTTTTATTACTCCATCTGTAACATAAGAACCGGCAATATTACCAACTTTGGAAAATTTAAATATTTTTCTAATTTCGGCTGTACCTAAAACATGTTCTTCAAATTCCGGATCTAACATACCTTTCATAGCAAGTTCTATTTCTTCAATGCATTTATAAATAATTGTATAAAGACGAATATCTACATTGTATTCTTTGGCTATTTCTTTAGTTATATTAGATGGACTAACATTAAAACCTATAATAATAGCATTCGAAGCATTAGCTAAAACTACATCGCTTTCCGTAATTGTTCCAATACCAGAACGAATCACATTGATTTTAACACCTTCAACATTAATTTTTAAAAGACTATTTTTTACAGCTTCTTCTGAACCACGAACATCTGCTTTTAGGATGACATTAATTTCTTTTTGTCCACTATTAATCTTGTTAAATAAATCATCTAGAGAAATAACATCTTTTTTATACTTATTTTCTTTAGCGTGTAAAGCTCTTTTTTCGGCGATTTCTTTGGCTTCATGTTCTGTTTCAAAAGCCATAAACTTATCACCGGCACTTGGATTTTCTGATAAGCCGGTAATTTCTACTGGCAGTCCTGGAGGAGCTTCCAAAATAGATTCGCCACGATCGTTTTTCATTGTTCTAACTTTTCCATACGTAGTACCAACAACAATTGGGTCTCCGAGTCTTAGAGTTCCATTTAATATAAGTAAACTAGCTATGCCACCGACATTTTTGTCTTGACGAGATTCAATAACTGAACCAACCGCATATCTTTTCGGATTGGCTTTTAATTCAGACATTTCACTAATCGCTAGTATTGTTTCTAATAGTTTATCTACGCCAACTCCTGTTTGAGCAGAAATATCGATAAATGGTACATTTCCACCCCACTCTTCAGGAGTAATATTAATCTCGGCCATTTCCGTTCTAATACGCTCTGGATTAGCATTTGGTTTATCAATTTTGTTTACAGCAACAATAATAGGGACTTTAGCACTTAAAGCATGTTCTACAGCTTCTTTGGTTTGTGGCATAACCCCATCATCAGCAGCCACAATTATAATAACAATATCCGTTACGCTTGCTCCTCTAGCACGCATTTCTGTGAATGCGGCATGGCCCGGTGTATCTATAAATGTTATTTTGTTACCATTTGTCTCTATTTGATAAGCTCCAATATGTTGGGTAATACCACCAAATTCTCCTTCAGCTACATGAGAATCTCTAATATAATCTAGTAATGTTGTTTTTCCATGATCAACATGGCCCATAATTGTTACAATTGGAGGACGTGGTACTAAATCAGCCTCATCATCAACAATTTCATATTCTTCAAAATTTGATACATCTTGAGTTTCTTCTCTTTTTAAAGTTTTATTGTATTCTAAAGCTACAATTTCGGCATTTTCAAAATCAATTGCTTGATTTAGGTTTATCATTAAACCTAAAGTCATTAATTTTTTAATGATATCCGTTCCACTAACATTAAGCTCTCTAGCTAAATCGCCAACACTCATACCATCTTTAAAAATAATGACATTGTCATCTTTGCTATTTTTCATCAGCTTATTTTTGTTTTTATACATTTCCTTTTTTAGATGACTATAATCTTTCGTTTCTTGATCTTTTTTCTTTTTAAGTTTTTGTTTTTTGTCAGTAATATTAATGTTTTTCGTCATATTACTACTTTCAACAATGGCATCTACTACTTCATCAATTGTTTCTTCTTCTTCAAACGATTCATCTTCCGTAATTAGATTAATGGCATTATCAAGAGAGATAATTTCTTCATCTGTTAATTCATCATCGCCACTTTTTACTTCAATGCCTAAATCATCACACTTCTTTAAAATTTCTGCTACACTTAAATTTACATCTGTTGCATATTCTTTAACAGTCATAGTAACATCTCCTTTCTTATTTACACAAATTTATGGCTTCTTCATAAACACTAATTGGTACTTCTACTTCTAATACTCTTTCTAATATTTTACTTTTCTCTGCTTTTTTTATAACTTCAATATCTTTTTTTAAGTATGCTCCTCTACCGTTTGCCTTACCTGTTGGATCAATAATAACGCTTCCATCTGGTGTTCTAACTATTCGAAGTAAATCTCTTTTTTCACACTTTTCTTTCGTTATGACGCACGTACGCATTGGAATTTTTTTTGCTTTCATACTCAACTCTTCCTTTTTTCCCTTGATTCATTTGCTACAAACTCTTTAATATATCTCCGTAATTCTTGAATATCCATATTAGGATCTTGCATATAAAGACTGTCCATATATTCTTCAATACTTTTTATTACTTCTTCTAATCGTTCATCATAATCATGATAATAAGAAGATAACTTTATGGCTTCTCTAGCTCCTTTTTCATCGCAATTATAGACATTAAAATATTTTCCACAACATAGGCAATAAAAGTTTTCCGCATCATAAGATTTAGGACTAACATCATATCGTAATAATAATTCATGATTACAACTTTTTCTTAAAGTTAATTTATTTTCTTCTTCTTTTATTTTTTCACGATATTTACGATAAATTTGACCCGTAATATTCATGATCTCTTCATCTCTTTGATTTTTTAAAAAATAAATTTTTTGATAAACTTCTTCTTCTTCATGTTTTTTGGTAGTCATTGCTATTATTTGTTGTAAGTTCATAATTCCTCCCGTAAAAAGCTTATCACACTAGTTAGAAAATATTCTTTTTATTTATTACCTTCGGCATTAATTTGTTCCATGGTCTTAACATTTATTTTATATTTAGTTAGACGGCTAGCTAGACGGATATTGTTTCCAGCCTTACCAATTGCTAGAGGTAATTCTTCATTGGATACAACTGCTAAAGCTTCTTTTTTGACAGGATCAGTAATGTTTACAATAGCATTCTTTGCTGGTGTTAAAGCTTTCTTGATATATTCTTCAGCGTCATCACTGTATAAAACAAAATCTAACTTTTCCCCATTTAATTCCTTTAAAATACTTCCTAGTCTTGAACCACGCTCTCCAATACAAGTACCAATAGCATCAATACGATCATTCGTCGAAGAAACAGCTACTTTACTACGAATACCTGCTTCTCTAACACACGCATGCATTATTAATGTTCCATCTTGTAATTCAGGTATTTCAAGTTCACATAATCTTCTTACAAAGCCATAATGCTTACGAGATAGTAAGATTAGTGGTCCCTTTGAATTTGTTTCTATTTTTGTTACATAAACACGGATATTACTACCCATTTTAATTGTTTCTCCTGGAATAATTTCACTTTTAGGTAAAATTCCTCTAGTTCTTCCTAAATCTATGAAATAGTTTTTGGAATCCTCCATAGCAACAAGACCAAGTAGCATTTCTCCTTCTTTATCTTGAAATTCTTCTATTAAACTATTTTTTTCAGCTTCTCTAATTCTTTGTGTTAATACTTGTTTAGCTGTAGATGCGGCTACACGACCAAAATCTTTCGGAGTTACTTCTTTTTCAATGGTCTCTCCTACTTTAATTCCAGGTACCATTTCTTCTGCTTGCTCTAAAATAATTTGGGCATCTGGATTTATTTTAGGAGGTATTTTTACAATATTGCCCTCTTCGTCTGTTTCTTCAGACCCATAATCTACATCATCTACTACTACTAAATAAGAATAAACTTTTATTTCACCAGTTTCACGATTAATGTCAACTCTAACATTGGTTTTGGAATCAAAGTTTTTCTTATAAGCTGTCGTTAAGGCTTGTTCCATGCCTTCAAATACAACATCTTCACTAATGCCTTTTTCTTTCACAATATTTTTAACTGCTTTAATAAATTCTTCACTATTCATAATCTTTCCCTCTTTCTTTGCTTGTTACATCTAAAATGTAGGAATCATCTGTAAAATCATAATCATCCACAATGGGATTAATAATATTAGTAGCATCTACAATGGTATCTAAATCAATGCCACCAACTTTATCAAGAACAACGGATAGAACATTATAGTTTCCACTATTCTTCTCATAAGTAACGCTATCTACAATGATTTCTTTTGCTTCTAAAGCTTCTTTAATTAATTTTTCTAATTCTTCTAGACTTTTTTTCATACACACCTCTTTAAAATAATAATAAAAGTGGGAATAATTATGCCCACTTAAATCTGTCTATTTAATTATAACACAAAATATTAATTTGTCAAAATTATTTTATAAAACTGTTCAAAAAGAAGAAAACTAGATGTTTTCCTCTCTTAAAGCGTCTAAAATATTTTCTTTTTTTACTCTTCTAGCTGAATACCACATAGCAATTAGCACTATTATAAATACACCAATGATACTTACAAGTAGACTTTCCCATGGAATAATGATACTGGTATCAAAGACATTCGTTAAGCTTAAACTAATAAGTACATTTATTCCAATCGATACTGGTATTCCATAAATTAAAGATTTAAGACCAAAGAATAAACTTTCCAAGAATAGTATTTTATTAAATCCTCGTGGAGTTAACCCTACACTTCTAAGCATTGCAAATTCTTTTCTTCTTAAATTAATATTCGTACTAATTGTATTAAAGACACTAGTAACACCAATTAAAGTAACGAGTGTAATAAAACCATAGAAAAGAATTTTTATAGCTAAAACCATATTTTTTGTATTAGCATACTCTATCGCTGGACTAGAAATAGAATAACTAGAATTTAAACTAATTTTTCCATCTTTTATATCTTGATTGATCTCTTGATATTCAGAAGTAAATAAAGCAAGTCTCGCAAAATAATCATCTGTATCATTAAATAATTCCTGATAAGTAGATAAAGATATAACTAAAATAGGAACTGGTGTATATAAAGTATTTTTAAGTCCAGCAATATCCTTATTCGTAACTTCTGTTTGTAGGTTAAAAGAATGATTATCATCTAAAACTTGTAAAGTATAATTAGAGCTATTAAATAAGTCAATATCGCGAACTGTTCTACTACTATCACCATAAATCGTAAAATATTTAGAATTAATAAGTAAACTATCAGCATTCGTAATTTCTCTATAATCCTCATCACTTAATACATAATAATTAAAAACAAGTCCATCCTCTTCCACAATATCTTGATATCCTAAATTATGATATTCTAAAGTAAAATCATTTTCACTTAAATTAGTAACCCGAATAGCTCCATAATTCATAATTTCTAAAGAATGATCAATATCATAAGTACGAAGAATCTCTTCCATATCATCTTCTACTTGCAAAAGACTTCCCGATAAATCTATTCCAATATCATAATCATAGTAATCAACTGCATCACTTGCTTTTGTTACATAACCTAAATAAGAAGTAAAAGTATTAAACATAACGATACTGATAAATAAAGATATAACGGTAATACGATATTTCTTTTTATTTCTTTTAATATTCTTAAAAGCAATATCTCCTTCTATTCCAAATAATTTTCTAATAAATTTCGGAGTTTTAACTTCTTTTTTAGATATTTTAATATCATCATTTCCTCTTATCGCTTCAATCGGTGTTATTTTACTACTTCTCTTCGCTGGTAAATAAGCTGAAATAAAAATAACTAAAACCATAAATATAAGAGGAATAACTAAATAGAGTAAGTTAACATGAAAAACAAACTCAATATCAATAAAATCGTAAAGCAAATGATTTAATATTAATATAACTACATATATACCTACAAAAGCTCCAACAACACCAATTACAATACCAATAATACCAACAAGAAAAGCTTCAAATAATACGGTTTTAAGAATTTGCTTCCCCGTTGCTCCAACTGATGCATAAAGCCCAAAGCTTTTCTTCCTTTCCATAGTAGATATGGCAAAAGAATTATAAATAACAATAATACAGCCTACCGAAATAACAGTAAGAGCAATTAAAATAAGTGGTAAGTAAGTACTATTAATATTATCATACTGACTAACTCCATAAAAATACAAAAGTTGGGAATTGTAATTAGAAGACAAATCTTCTAAATTTAGATTATTTATGATATCTTCCGTATACTCATAAGTTTTTGAAGGATTTTTATACTCTAAATAAATATTATAAAGATTATGATTATTGGAATCTTTGCTAAAAGCCATATACCCTGCTGCACTATAATCCTCATAAAAAGTTCGCTCTACAATACCTACAATAGTATAAGTCTTACTCATCGTAACACGAAGTTCTTCTGGTTGGAAAGTAGTTGTATCTTCCTCCCAAGACGAAGCAAGGCCATAATTATGGCTAATTTCCATTTCTTCTCCATCGAGCTTACGAGTACCAATATCAAGAGTAATTGTATCACCTACTTGATAATGAAGTCCACCATCGCTATTTACATGTTCACTAATAACAAGCTCATTACTATTTTTGGGCAATCTTCCCTGAATTAAAGTAAGAGTATCTAAAAAATTATTACTAGCTTCACTAACATAAAGGTAAGGTTTATAATCATTAGTACTATTAATTTTAGCAAATCCCAAAGGTGCAAAATAATAAGAAGAACTTAAATTAATATTATTTTCTATTATTTCTAAATCTTGATGGTTGATACCTTCAATCATTGCTTGATAGCTACCCCTACTTTTTTCTACATCAAGACGCATTGATTCCAAATAGGATGAAACAAGAAGCCCTATTCCAACCATTAAAGCAGTTGATAAAACAATACCAATAATAGTGACTAGAGTTCTTTTTTTATTCATAAGTAAGTGTTTGATAGTTAGTTTATTAAGAATTTGCATGTTCCTCACCTACTAATTCATCACTTATAATTTTTCCATCTTCAAGAGTAATAATTCTATTGGCATGTAAGGCCAGTTCTTTATCATGTGTAATCATAATAATCGTTTGATGATACTTTTCATTGGATACTTTTAACAACTCCAAAATTTCCCTACTTGCTTTACTATCCAAATTACCGGTAGGTTCATCAGCAAGCAACAAAGCTGGATGATTCATTAAAGCTCTACCAATTGATACTCTTTGCTGTTGTCCACCAGAAAGTTCATTTGGTAAATGATTCACTCTATCTTCTAAACCCAAAGTATGAATTAAATCATTTAAATATTTTATATCTGGCTTTTTACCATCAAGTAAAACGGGCAAAGTAATATTTTCTTTAACATTCAAAATAGGAAGTAAATTATAAAATTGATATATTAGACCTACTTCTCTTCTTCTAAATATAGCTAAATTGTTTTCGTTTAGCTTATATACATCTTTACCATTTAAATAAACATGGCCACTTGTTGGACGGTCTACTCCACCTAAGATATGTAAGAGTGTGGATTTACCTGAACCGCTTGCTCCAACTATAGCAACAAATTCACCCTTATTTACGGTAAAATTAACATTGTCGAGTGCTTTTACAGGTATACCACCAGTATCATATGTTTTACATAAGTTTTCTACTTTTAATATTTCCATATTTTTTTCCTCCAATATCATTATATAAAAAAATTATGACTATAGCGTGACTTTTTCATGACAATTTAGTCACTTTTAGATATACAAATAGCAGATGAATTTATCTGCTATTTTACCATAAGTTAATAATTTCTTTTAATGAATATTATTTTAAATGTTGTATATTTTCCAACAACACTGTCTACTTCGATTTTTCCATTATGTTTTTCAACAATAATTCTAGCCATATTTAGACCTATTCCCATACTATTTTTGGATGAGCTAGTACTATAAAAACGCTTAAAAATATTTTTAATGTCATGTCTAGAAATACCTGGGCCATTATCTGTTATTTCAATCATTTTATATACTGGATTATCATCACCCGTAATCGTAATACAGCCTTTTTCCAAAACATGCTCACTAGCATTTTTTAAAATATTAGTTAGAGCTTCCCGCATCCAAGAAATATCACAAACAAGATTGAAGTCTAGATGTTTTTTTATTACTGTGACCTTTTTTAATTCTAGAGGAATAAGTAAGGAAGATAGAGACATATCTATTAAATCTTCTGCTTTAATTTTTTCTTTTTTAAGTTTGACTTGTCCACTATCTAGTTTGCTTAATTTTAAAAGAGTTGTAATAAGCCATTCCATTTTTTCTAATTCTTTGGTTTCTTTTGATAGGAAATCTTTTCTTTCAGTTGGTGTTAAATCATTATTTACTAAGATATCATTTGTAATCATTAAAGCCGTTAAAGGTGTTTTTAATTGATGAGAAATATCTTCTAGGGTGTTCATAAGAAACTGTTGTTCTTTTTGTTCATAGGAACTTAATTCTTTTAATTTAATTGTTACTTTGTAAATATCATTTTTTAAAACACTTAACTCATTTTCGTTATATTCAGCTATATTAAGTTCATATTTATCATTTAAAATATCTTGTAAATATTCATTAATAATTTTAATTTCTTTTTTTATTTTTCGACTGTGAAGATAGTAAATGAATAGCCATAAAAGAATAATTATTAGAAATGCGCTAGTTATGAGAATAATAAGTTCTATTCGAAAATTTTTATAAGAACTTATATTTTTCATTGTACTTTCTTTTATCCCATATTTATTTAAAATATTGGGAGCATTGTTGTCATCTACTAAACTTTCTATTAACTCAAGTTCTTTATTCGAATCAATATTTTCTAAAGAATAAACCATATTATTTAAAGTATTATAAATATAACTATCATAAAGTTTTAAGAGAATAACATTTAGTAAAATAATTAAGATGATACTGCTTATTATAAAAAATATAATTTTTTTATTTTTCATTATTGACTTGATAACCTAGTCCTCTTACAGTTAATATAATTTTAGGATTGGTCATATCATCTTCAATTTTTTCTCTTATTCTTTTGATATAAACGGTTAGAGTATTATCATTTACATATTCTTCCTCTGTATCCCAAATATTTGCTAAAATGCTTTCTCTGGTAAAGACCTTGCTTGGCTGCATACATAAAATTAAAAGAATTTTGTATTCTAAAGCAGTTAAGAAAACTGGTTTATCTTTTTTAAATACTTTAGCTTCTTTTAAATGAATAGTAATATCTTGAATTTTTATAATATTTTGTTCTTCTTTTTTGGTTCTTCTAAGTACTGAATGAATGCGGCTTATTAGTTCTCTTGTTTTAAAGGGTTTCGTTATATAATCATCAGCGCCACTGTCTAAAGCTTCCACAATACTTAATTCCGAATCGTTCGCTGTTAAAAAAATAGTGGGAATATCGAGACTGCTGAAAAAGTAGTGTAAAAAAATGATAATTTGAGATTTTATTTTTCAGATTATCATTTTTTATTGATTTTTTTTAAATAATACTTTTTTAAATGTTATTTAACTGTGTTTTTTTCTGCTTTTT
>DVJF01000003.1 GCA_018716965.1 Candidatus Caccenecus avistercoris
ATTTTCTAATATATGTTTTACTATTTCGTTATTTTTTCTTTCTTTCATTCAAAAAATCCTTTCTTGGTTTTATATTTCTATATTACCATAGAAAGGATTGACTTTACACAAATTTATTTACAGACTCAAAACAACATTAACTGTGAGGTTAATGTTGTTTTTTGTTTGAGTTTTTATTTTTCTTTTAAATAAAATTCTTCTTTTTTCTTATCAAATGAGAAAATGTATTCTTTATCTTTTTCTACTTCTACTTCTACTTTCATTGGACCATAAGTTGTAAAAACATTTCGATACATTACTCCTGGTCTTTGGGTTGTACAAGTAGCATCCAAAATATGTTTGCCTGGAGTTAAATAAAAACCATAAGCCATACCAGCATTAAAAGTCATAACAGTTTCATCATCTACAGCACCAATTGTAATTTGCGTTTGTTTAATAGCACCTTTGGGATTTGAAACATATACTTTTATTGCGTCTGGATGCTCTTCTAACCATTTATTAACATATCCCTTATGTTTTTTATTGGCAAATATCATCCAAATTACTGACAATACTATAATTACTGCAATTACAATAATATATATAGTGTATTGTTCCATTATTTTTTCACTCCTTTCTTTAATGTTTTTATCTTAATGGGGTTAGCATTATCACCTACTATTTTTAAATCATTTAGTAGGTTCATAAAATTGCTATACCCAATTAATTCACAATCAAGCCAATGTGGGTTTCCTTGCTCATCTATTATGTTTAGAGTGCATTCAGTATCTCCTGTGGATGAGGTTATTTTTGCATTAAAACTGCATTTTTCTATATCAAATTCTTTTTTTTCTTTTCTTTTTTTATAAATTAGATGATTATTATCAATGTAAATTATTATATAGGTATTATAAATAACCCATTTAAAGTATATCATTAAAAATAACATAGAAATTAAAATTATAATATTGATATTATTTATAAAATATGTAAGTAAATAAGCTAAAACTAACATAGCTAAAATTCCATAAATTATATTGAGAATAATTCTATAAACTTTTGGTTTATATATATTTTTGGGCTTTTTTTGGTCTGGCATTTATAATACCTCCTAGTTATTTAGATAAATACATTATATCATAAGTTATATATATTAACTATAATTTTTTGTAATCTTTTAAAGTTATTATAGATTATGTTGGGGTGATGAAAGTTTGATTTAATGTTTTATTATTTAGATAAAAATTTTTGTGGAAAATTCATTGCTCTTCTTATTTAAAGCTGATATAATTAGTGAAATAGGAGGATTTATGGAAAAGACATTAGTTGTTATGGCTGCTGGTATGGGTAGTCGTTTTGGGGGGTTAAAACAAATTGAACCAGTTGGTCCTAATGGAGAATTTATAATTGATTATTCAGTTTATGATGCTAAAAGAGCAGGATTTGGAAAAGTTGTTTTTGTTATAAAAAAGGAACTCGAGGAAGTTTTTAGGGAAACTATTGGAAAAAGATTAGAAGATAAAATAGATGTAGCTTATGCTTTTCAAGAAATTGGGGATATTCCTAGTAAGAAATACTTAGCAGAAAAACGTACTAAACCTTGGGGGACAGTACAAGCTGTGCTTTGTAGTAAAGATTATGTAGAAGGTGATTTTGTTGTTATTAATGCTGATGATTTTTACGGATATGATACTTATGTAAAAGCAAGCTCGTTTTTGGATGAAGAGATGAGCGATCATGTTTATGCATCTATTACTTTTCCTTATATTAAAACGGCTTCTTTATTTGGGAGTGTTAAAAGGGCCGTATGTTTTACCCATGATGGAAATATTAGTGAACTTGTAGAAAGTAAGATTACAACTAAAGATGGGTATGCCATAGCAGAGCCTTTAAGTGGTGAAGAAGCGTTTGGTATTTCTTTAGATCAAGCAGTATCCATGAATATATTTGCTTTTAAGCATTCTTTTTTTCAATATTTAGAAGAATATTTTAAAGAGTATTTTTTACATGATGATGAATATATTCTTTCTAATGAAGCATTATTACCGGATGTGGTAGAAAAAAATATTAAGAATGGTAAAATTATTTTAAGAAATGTTCCAACTACTAGTTCGTGGTTTGGCGTTACTTATAAAGAAGATTTAGAGGGGTTAAAAAAATCTATTGGTGAGTTAATAGAGAAGGGAGAGTATCCAAATAAGCTTTGGGAATAAAATGGAAGATGCTAAGAAAAGAATAAAAGAATTAACCGAAATTATTAATCAAGCTAATTATGAATATTATAATTTGGATAATCCAACTATTACTGATCAAGAATATGATAAATATTTAAGAGAACTTATTAATTTGGAAGAAAAATATCCGGAATTTGCAGATCCTAATAGTCCTACTAAAAGAGTTGGAGGAGAAGCGATTGATAAGTTTAATAAAGTTGCGCATGCTATTCCAATGATTAGTTTAGCTAATGTTTTTAATGAAGAGGAAATTCGAGATTTTGATAAGAGAATAAGGAATGCTGGGTTTAATCCTACTTATGTATGTGAACTTAAAATAGATGGTTTAAGTGTATCTTTGCATTATGAACATGGTAAACTCAAGTTTGCGGCAACAAGAGGAGATGGCGTAACGGGTGAGGATATAACAGAAAATGTTAAAACAATTAAGACTGTACCTCTTGATTTAGGTCAAGATATCGATATTGAAGTACGTGGGGAAATCTACATGAATAAAGCTACTTTAGAGAAAATCAACCTAGAAAGAGAGAAAAACGGTGAAGTAAAATTACAAAATGTTCGAAATGCAGCGGCTGGTTCAATAAGACAATTAGATCCGAAAGTAGCGGCTAAAAGACATTTGGATACTTGGATTTATCATTTGCCTAATCCAATTGATTATGGGATTTTTAGTCATTATGAAGCTTTGGAATTTATGAATAACTTAGGTTTTAAAGTTAATCCGGCATCTAAATTAGTTGGTGGTATTGATGGTATACTTGAATATATAAAAGAATATACCAAAAAAAGAAATACTCTTCCTTATGAAATCGATGGTATTGTTATTAAAGTTAATGATATAAGAATGCAACAAGAACTTGGTTCGACGGTTAAGTATCCAAGATGGGCAACAGCTTATAAATTTCCAGCTGAAGAAGTATTAACTAAACTAGTGGATATTAAATTTACAGTCGGACGAACAGGACAAGTTACGCCTAATGCAGTATTAGAACCAGTACTAGTTATGGGTTCAACTATTAGGAGAGCTACTTTACATAATGAAGATTATTGCAAAAGTTTAGATCTTCGCATTGGAGATATTGTATCCATAAAAAAAGCTGGGGATGTTATTCCAGAAGTAGTAGAAGCAAAACTTGAAAGACGTATTGGTACGGAAAAACCATTTGAAATGATTAGCACTTGTCCAATATGTGGAAGTACACTTGTAAAACGAGGAAATGTTGATTATTTCTGCGTCAATGATGCTTGTCCTAAAAAGAATATTGAGAGTTTAATCCATTTTGCTAGTCGTAATGCGATGAATATTGATGGATTAGGTGATGAAATAATAGAAGATTTTTATAATGAAGGTTTTATTCGAACGATTCCTGATTTTTATCATTTAAATGATCATAAAGAAGATATTATTGAATTAGAAGGATATGGACTTAAGAAAGTTACCAATCTATTACTAGCGATAGAAGAGAGTAAACAAAATAGTGTAGAAAGACTTATTTTTGGCTTGGGTATACCAGGAATAGGGGCTAAAAATGCTAAATTATTAGCCAGTATTTTTAAAGATATTCACACCCTTAGTAATGCTACTTATGAAGACTTGGTAAGTATTCGAGATATCGGGGATATTCTTGCTAAAAACATTGTTAATTATTTTGCTAATCCAGCTAATATTACTTTAATTAATACTTTGGAAGATATGGGTGTTAATATGAAGTATTTAGGAGCAGAAGTTAAGAGTAATGAGAATTTTACCGATAAAAAGTTTGTTATTACCGGTACGCTTGAGTTTATGAGTAGAGAAGAAGCTAAGGCACTTATTGAATCTTATGGTGGTAAATGTATTGATAGTGTTAGTAAAAAAACAGATGTAGTAATTGTGGGAGATGCTCCAGGAAGTAAATATACGAAAGCCCAAGAGCTGGGAATAACTATTTGGAATGAAGAAAAATTCAAAGAAATTGTAGATAGTTTGTAAACTATTTACATTTTTTATGTCAATAATTGTAAAATAATTATAAATTGTCTTATTCGTTAAATAATGATATAATTAGTTTGCTATGAGGTGAATAGAAATATGAAGAAATTAAAAAAAGTATGGCAGGAAAATAGTGTTTTGTTTGTGTTACTTTTTATTTTAATTGCTTGTTTAATAGCGATTAGTGTAGTTGTCATTACGTATTTCGTAGGGGATTCTAGTTCCAAATATGGAGATAGATTAGATGGAATAGAGAACTATCCATTTGAGGAAGATACTCAAAATGAAATAATATCACAAATAGAGGAAAATGAAATAGTAGAAGAAGCAACTATACGAGTTAGTGGAAAAGTTATTTATGTTACTATTACTTTTGTACCGGCAACAACTTTGGTTGAAGGTCAAAGTATTGCTTTAGCTAGTCTTGATTATTTTAGTGAAGAAACGCTTAGTTTTTACGATCTAGAATATATGATTCAAGCAGAAGATACAGAGGATGCTGAAGGGTTCCAACTTATTGGAGCTAAGAATGTATCTGGAACAGGTGGTATTGTTTGGAACAATAATACGCCATTTGAAGAAGAAGAGGAAGAAGTTAGCGAAGAGTAGGTTATTATGAAAAATAAAAAAAGTGTAGTTATAACTATTGTAATTATTATTGCAGTAGTACTAATTAGTCTTATTACATACCGAGTTTTAACTGATGAAAATAAACTTTCGGCTAGTGAAAGACGTTGGATTAATGAAAATATTAGTACAGTGCAAAATATTAATGTTGTTAATAATGTTAATTTGTTTGGAAATACAGGTTCAGGTGTATTTTATGAGTTTTTAAATGATTTTGAGACAGAGTATAGTTTAGATATTAATCCAGTTACTTTTAATTATGGAGAAAATACGAATGGACTTACTTTAGGAATTACACAGACTTTAAGTGATAATGATTTTGTTTTTTATATAGATCATTATGTATTAGTAGGCTTAGAAGAAGAAGTTATTGCTGATTATCAGGATTTAGCAGGTATGGATATTGGTGTTATGAATACTGATGCGTCTTATATTAGTGGTTTTTTATCCGAAGTAGATAATGTTAGTTTAACCCAATATGATGATAGTGAAGAGTTGTTAGAGGCTTTTAGTGATAATGAAGACATACAGTATATGATTGTTCCTTTAAGTATTTATTTAGATCAAATACTTACTAATGATTATTTCATTAATTATCATTTATCAGATATTAAGCTTTATTATGTTATAAGAGGAGATGAAGGTACTCTAACTAGTATTTTAGAAAAATATTATAATAATTGGTATCAAGATAATTTGGATGCTTATTTAAAAAGAGAACAATTTAGTTTGTTTACGAGTTCTTTAGGAATAAGTGATACCGAAGTTGATGCGATGCGTAGTGTAACTTATAATTATGGATTTATTAATAATAGCCCTTATGAAGTTATTATGAGTGGTAATTATGGTGGTATTATTGCTATGTATTTGTATGATTTTGGTGAATTTAGTGATATTGAATTTAATTATACAAAATATAGGAATTTAAATCGTTTTGAGCGAGCTATAAATAATGGAGATGTTGATTTATATTTTAATTATTATAATTTAAGTGATAATTATTATGAGATAGATTCTAATTTAATTGTGCGTTATAGTGTTATAGCAAGTAGTGAAAATAATTTGGTTGTTAATAGTATTCAAAGTTTAATAGGTCAAACTGTTTATGTAGAAGAAAATAGTTTGTTACATAATTATTTAAAAAGTATTGATGGTATAAATATTAAAACTTATGAAGATGAAGGAGATTTAAAAAAATTAAATAAACAAAATCAAATTATTGTAATTGATAAAAATATTTTTGATTTATATTCAGGTAGTAATTTATCTAATTATACAGAAAGATATAATAATTCACTTGATAATACATATAGTTTTAAATCAAAAACAGATAGTGCTTTTTATAAGTTGTTTAGTAAATATGCCATGGTAATCGATAATAATGAAGTAATATATGATGGTATGTATAGTCATTCTATGACAGTTAGAACAGGAAGTATTTTGGGTACAATTGCTAAATATATATTATTAACATTACTTGTATTTGCGATAATATTCATTATATTTTATAAGAGTAGTAAAAGAGTAAAGATTGCTAAAAGAATAAAGAAAGATAATAAAATGAAGTTTATTGATCAATTAACTAGTCTTAAAAATAGAAATTATTTGAATGAATATATTCATAATTGGAATAATAATACTGTTTATCCACAAACTATGATTGTAATCGATTTAAATAATATTCAATTTATTAATGATACTTTAGGATATGAAGAAGGGGATAAGCAAATTAAAGCAGCAGCGAATATTCTTATTAAAACACAGTTAGATAATAGTGATATTATGAGAACGGATGGTAATGAATTCTTAATTTATTTAGTTGGATTTACACAAAAACAAGTAACTAACTATATTCATAAATTAAATAAAGAATTTAAGAAATTACCATATGAATATGGGGCTGAATTTGGTTATTCAATGATTAATGATAGTGTTAAAACTATTGAAGATGCTATTATAGAAGCAACAGATGAGATGAAGAAGCAAAAGAAGAAGAGTGAGGAAGAAAATGCATGAGAAAATAAAAAGGGGAGCTAGTAATTTCTTTAAAATTATAAAGAAGCCAGAAATGGGGGTTTTGCCTGGTCATTTAGCTTTTTCTTTTGTTTTGTCTATTGTGCCTACTCTTACAATATTATCTTATATTGCCTCTATATTTAATTTTGATTTAGGATTTATTCAAGATTTTATATCGCAAGCTTTTAGTCCAGAGTTTGCTAATATGCTTTTGGGTACGAATGTTGTTGTTAGTGCTGATTGGAATTTCTTTATTACCCTTATTATCGCTTATTTATTAGCAAGTAATGGGGCAGCCAGTGTTATAGCTAGTTCTAATATGATTTATGGAATAAAGAATTCAAAGTTTATGAAAAGAAGATTAAAATCATTGTTAATGATTTTAATTATTATTTTATTATTTGTTTTCTTACTTATATTTAGTGTATTTGGTAATAAAATTATTGAGATGTTACAAATAATGGATATTAGTGATAATATTATTACAAATATTACATTAGTAATAAGTGTACTTAAAGGTCCCGTATCATGGTTTGTCATTTTCTTATTTATTAAAATAATATTTACAATGGCACCCGATAAAAAGATAGAAAGTCATTTAGTAAATAAAGGAGCTATATTTACAACGGTAGGTTTTGTTTTAATAACTTATATATATTCCTTATATACTACTTATGTAGCTAATTATGAAGTATTATATGGTAATTTAGCAAGTATCGTTGTATTAATGATTTGGCTTTATTTACTTTCTTATGTATTTACAATTGGGTTAGCTCTAAATTATCGATCAGAAGAAATTATTTTAGAGAAAACTGCTAAATTAGAAGCTTTAAAAAAATAGCTTCTTTTTTTATTCTAATTCACAGTTATATATTGACTATTTCTAAATATTATTGTATAGTTGTTATAATAAATGATAGTTATATTTTAACTATATAGGAAGTTTTGACAAGTTTTGTCGAACATAATGAAATTATTTTCATTATGTTATAAAATGGGCTTAAGTAAAGGAAGTTGGGTATGAAAAAGATAATAGAAAAATTAAAAAACAAGAAAGTATTAGCATTATATTTAGTAGGAGTATTACTACTTTCTTCAGGATTATCTTATGCGTTTTTTACTGCTACATCTAGTGTATCTGGAAGTGGTAGTATAAGTAGTGTGGATACAGCAACAATTACTTCAGAGGGAATTGCGGGAGATGGAAATATAAGTTTTAGTGAGAGTGATATATATCCCGGACATACAGCCATAGCTAGTATAAAAGTAACAGGAACAGGAGAGAATACTCCATTGTTATATAATGTAATATTTGAGGGGACTAATACATTTACTACACCAATAAACTATACTATCTATAAGTTAGATCAAAATATAGAAGTAAGCTATAGTTGTACACCAACAACCAAAGTAGTGAGTGGTGCTATGATGTATTATGAAGAATGTAGTGGTAATAATATAACCAGTTTAGGAAGTCCCATAAAAAGTGGAACAATAAATAATGGAAAAACTACTCTTTTAGATAATGAAGTAATCATAACTTCTTCTGAAGGAACTATAACTTATTATTATGTAGTAATAGAATATCCCAATCAAAATAATGAACAAAATGCAGATATAGGAAGTACATTAAGTGGAACAATAAAAGTAGAAAGTAATGGTGAATATCCAAAACCAGAAGTATTATTTGTAGGAAATACTACACAAGGTTCAAATGGTTGGTATAAGAATGCAAGTATAACAAGTAATATAACTAGTTATACAGAAGATTATGAAGTAGAATATTGTACAACAACCAGTGAAACATGTACACCAAACACAACACCTACTTTAAGTGATAATTCCTTCACCATTAATTTAGATAATAACTCAAGTGAACAAAAAGTATGTGTAAGAATAACTGATGGATATAACCAAATAGGAGAAGGTTGTAGTTTGGGATACAAGATAGATGGAGAAAATCCAAGTGTAACTATCACAAATGAAACTGTAGATAAAACAAGTATTAAAGTAACAGTAAATGGAAGTGATAGTTATAGTGGAATAACATCATATAAATTTAGTAAAGATAATGGAAGTAATTATGAAACCATAAATACAAGTGAAGACACTTATACTTATACATTTAATAATTTAGAAAGTGGAACAGAATATCCAATAAAAGTACAAGTAATAGATGAGGCAGGAAATATAGGAGAGATTAGTAAAGAGATAAGTACACAAGCAGATAGTGCAGGAGCATATATACTAGCAAGTGAAAACGCACCAACAGGACAGACAACAGATTGGACAGGACAAACGACATATTATTATACTGGAGCTAATCCAAATAACTGGGTATATTTTGCTGGATTTTATTGGCGAATAATAAGAATTAATGGAGATGGATCAATAAGGATGATCTATCAAGGAACGAGTGCGAATACAACTGGAACGGGAACTCGAACAGGAACGAGTGCATTCAATAGCGATCCTTATAATAAAACATATGTAGGGCTAGTGTATGATGGATCAACCCAACACGGATCAGGGTCACCAAGTACCATAATGACAAACTTAAATAATTGGTATAATAGTAATTTAGCAAGTTATGAAGAACAGTATATCGATACAGGAACAGGGTTCTGTAGTGATCGGAATATGGCGAGCGGTTATAACTTTAATTCCGGTGGTACAATATATTATGCGCCATATGATAGACAAAGTAGTGGAAGTTTACAATGTCATGATGATGATGTATTATCTCAAGATAATGGAAAGATACCTAATCCGATAGGATTATTAACAAGTGATGAATATGTATTAGCTGGAAAAGCAGACAGCTATTTAGATGTCGGAATCGATTATTGGACCATGTCTCCGCGTCGCTTTTACGACGGCTGGGCTAGCGTGTTCCATGTGGATTCGGGTGGCGGCCTCGGCAGCAGCATCGTGGATTGGGCCGTACCTGGTGTGCGCCCAGTAATTAATCTGAAGTCTGCCATCACTATAACAGGTGAAGGAAATATAGATAAACCGTTCAAAGTACAATAGATTTTTCTAACATGCCATATTTTTATAGTATATTCTTTATTCAATATTTATTACACGCAAAAAGACACATTAAAGGTGAGCATTTTGCTCCCACATAATGTGCCTTTTTAATATTGGTGTAGTCTGTAAAAGAGAGAAAGTGAATAGCTAATATATGATAGAGCGCTTGTGGTGGTATTCGGCCTGTAGGCCGACCGCGTATTTTGCAAATTTTTGATTGCAATTTCTAATTCTTTGGGATATAATTAATATATAATAAAGGGGCTGTAGATATGAATAATAATATGCCAAATAATAATACTAATGGAAATAATAATGATTTAAATGCAGTATCACTTGGTAACATTGAAATGGGTAATAATAATTCTATTCCACCTGTACCACCAGTAGATACTAATCCTGTTGAACCAGTAAGTACTATTCCAACGGTTGATGCTAGTAATGTGGAACCTGTTAGTCCAGTATCTCCAGTAGAGCCAGTGGCACCTGCTGTACAGGAGAGTAGTATTCCACCAGTTAATCCTGTTCCACCTGTTGAAAATACTATACCAGAAGTTAATGCTATACCACCAGTACAACCAGTTAATTATGATATACCAGAGACGATTAATAATTTTAATCCAACACCAGTATTTAATGAAATTGGTACTGTTCCACCAATACCGGATACACCAATTATTAATCAAGTTCCTGTTAATAATACCCAAGCACCGGAATCTAAAAAGAAGAAGGGTAATAAGTTAATATTTGTTATTATTATTGTGTTGTTAATTGCAGCTGTGGGAGTTGGAGTATATATTTTCTTAAATGTGTCTAATAAACCAGCACCAGTTTCAGTAACACCTAAAGCTGTCGAAATAGAGGCTGGAAGTGAAGTATCTACTAATATAGCTGATTATGCTGATTTTATTGGTATTAGCAGTGCTAATTGTACACTTGATACATCTAGTATTACGGATGTAAATAGTGTAGGTACAGAATATCCATTTACTATTACTTGTGGGGCTAGTACTTATAATGGTACCGCTACAATTGTTGATACAACAGCACCAGTTGCCGTACTATCACCAGTAACAGTTCAAGTGGGTGGAACTGTTAGTGCCGAAGATTTTGTTAGTTCATGTAATGATGTTTCAGGATGTAGTTATAGTTTTGCTAATGAAGAAACAGTAAAAGGATATTTAAATACAGCTGGTAATTATCATGTTGATATTAATATTAAAGATGGGGCTGGTAATCAAATTACTTCGGAAGGAACTTTAGTTGTTACAACAGAAGAAGTAGCAGAAGTTCCAGATGCTGATATGTATTTAAGTTGTGCGAATGCTGAAGAAACATTGCGTTTTGGAATTGTTACAAGTAATTTTAATGGGTATGCTACAAGGAGTTATGAATTTACATTAAGTGAGTTAGAATATAATACTTTTAAATCAGCAAATGAAAATAGTAGTAGTGTTACTTATAATAATGTAACGGGAGCTCCTACATTTGATGATGATACACATACACTTACAATTACCCAAGTCTTAAGTGATGATGAAGTAGCCGATTTACCAACAAGTTATGGTGAACTTCGAAGTCAGTATGTTGGTGATGGTTATAAATGTACATTAGAACAGCCTTAATGGTTGTTTTTTTCATATAAATTTCACAAATCTGTTATAATATAGGGGTAATTGGAGATGATTAGATGAAAATACTTATTTGTGATGATGAAGCGTTAATTAGAAATGTTATAAAAGAATATTTAGTAGTAGAAAATTATCAAGTATTAGAAGCCGAAAATGGGATTGATGCAATAGAAGTTGTTAAGAATAATGATGTTGATTTAGTTATCATGGATATTATGATGCCTAAAATGGACGGGTATCAAGCTGTAAGAGAGATTAAGAAAATAAAAGATATACCTTTTATTATGCTATCAGCTAGAGGAGAAGAATTTGATAAATTAGTTGGGTTTGATATGGGGGTAGATGATTATGTTACTAAACCATTTTCACCAAAAGAATTAGTCGCTAGAGTTAAAGCAGTTATGAAAAGAGTTAAAAGAGAAGATAATAGTTATGTTTATGAAGGATTAGTTATAGATGATCTTGCTCATGAAGTAATGATTGATGGTAAAAATGTTGTTTTAACACCGAAAGAGTATGATCTTTTAAAATATTTTATGCAAAATAAAAATATTGCTTTATCTAGAGATACAATTCTAACAAATATTTGGGGATATGATTTTTATGGTGATGAAAGAACAGTGGATACTCATGTTAAGACTTTGCGTAATAATCTTGGTAAATATCGGGATGTTATAAAGACAGTTCGAGGAATGGGGTATAAGTTTGATGCTAAAGAGAAAGATTAGTAGTATTAACTTTAAAACACTTATTTATTTGGTTATTTTTAGTGTTACCATTCTGTTGTTGTTATTATTTAGTCAAAATGTTTTACTTAAATATTCTTATGAACATTATCAAGAAAATAAAATGACTTCGATTGTTAGTAATATTAAAGGATTGAATAGTAGTGAACTTGTTAGTGAACTTGAACATATTGCATATGAAAATAGTGTATGTATTCAGTATTCATTAGATATTGGTGATAAGATATTATATAATACTTTAATGGTTGGTTGTGGTTTAAATAAAAATAATAGTCAGATTACTAATTTGATTGATAATGTTATGGATAGTGGTAAAGAAACGAGTAATATTAAGCTTATTAATAGTGTTTCCGAAACAAAAGCATTATTATCAGGTGTTAAAGTAGATGATGGATATGTATTTGTTTATTCTAATTTGGAAGATTTAAATGGAGCTAATATAGTTTTAAAAGGACAACTTATCTACATTACTATTATTATTATTGTTCTAGCATGTTTTATATCTTATTTTCTATCAATTAAAATAACTAAACCAATTACGAATATTACAAAAAAAGCTAAAGAGATTGGTGAAGGAAGATATGATATCGTATTTGAGAGAAGTGATGTATTAGAAATTGATGAACTAGCAAATACACTAAATCATATGGAACAAGATTTATCTCGTTTAGATGAATTAAGAAGAGATTTAATGGCAAATGTAAGCCATGACATTAAAACACCACTTACGATGATTCGGGCTTATGCGGAAATGGTTAGAGATATTTCTTATAAAGATAAAGATAAAATGGATAAAGATTTAAATATTATTATTGAAGAAACAGAAAGATTAAATGTGTTAGTTAATGATATTTTAGATTTATCTAAGATGCAGGCAGATGCAGATGTTTTAAATAAAGAAACTTTTGATTTAGTAGAAGTTATTCATGAAGTTATGAAGCGTTATGAAATACTTAAGACAACAGAAGATTATCAATTTATTTTAAAGTTACCTGAAAAAGCTATAGTAAAGGCTGATAAGAATAAGATTATGCAAGTTATTTACAATTTAGTTAATAATGCGATTAATTATACGGGTGATGATAAAAAAGTATATGTAACTTTAATGGAAAGTAAGAAAGAGTATTTATTTGAAGTAAGAGATACTGGTAAAGGAATTAAGAAAGAAGAAATACCATATATTTGGGATAAATATTATAAGAGTGATAAGAAACATCAAAGAAATGTGGTGTCAACGGGTATAGGTTTATCGATTGTTAAAGAGATTTTATCTAAACATAAATTTGATTATGGAGTTAAAAGTGTAGCTAAGAAGGGGTCAACATTTTATTTTAAAATTAAAAGATAGTGTAAATCTTGGAATATTCACTAAAATTACACAAAATGTTCATAATTGTTTAGTATACTTATTAACATGAAAGGAGAAGTGATAAGTAGAATATTTTAAAACATACACACTTTATAAACCTATACAAGAAAAATAACATATAAACTCAAACTCACACTTTTAAGGGAAGCACTTTATCTTCCCTTTTATTATGTGTAAAAACTTTAATTTTTCTTTTAATATACACAAAATACTCATATAAGTTTAGTATACTTAAAAACATGAAAGGAGAAGTGATATAAAGAATATAACCTACACACTTTATAGAAAAATACATAAAGATAACATATAAACTCAACTCACACTTTTAGAGGGAAGCTTTGACACTTCCTTTTTTTGTTTATAATTATGTGGATTTCCACATAATTTATTTTATGTTGAACTTTTAGTTATGTTGAACTTTTAGTTATGTTGAACTTTTAAAAAGAAGTCCTTTAAATAAAGACTTCCATTATAAAAAGTTCAACATAATTTTTTTATTTCATATTATTTTTTAACCAATTATCTAAGTTATCTTTCTTTTTATTACTATATTTGTTTTTAGTTTTAATTGATTTTGAATTTT
>DVJF01000053.1 GCA_018716965.1 Candidatus Caccenecus avistercoris
AAACAATGTGGTATAATATATAAGGAAAAACACTTGATTTAATTAAAAATTTAGTGCGAAAGGAGTAGAATTTTTATGAAGAACAATGAAATACAAGGGGGGTTGCATAAAAGTGTAATCAACTGGTATCCAGGACATATGGCGAAAGCTAAAAGATTAATGATAAAGGAGTATAAACATATTGATGTAGTGTATGAGCTTGTTGATAGTAGAATTCCTAAATCAAGTAAAATAGCTAATATTTATGATATTATCGGAAATAAGCCGAAAATTATTATTATGACTAAAAAAGATTTGACGGATACGGAGATGGCTTTAAGATGGGTAAAATATTATGAAAATTTAGGAGCTAAAGTATTGCTAGTTGATTTAAATAATGATGAAGATATTATGCAAATAGTTAAAACGACACATGAACTGGCCGCAAATATGCAAGAAGCTAGAGAAGAAAAAGGACTTATGAAAAAAGATGTTCGGGTATTAGTAGTAGGAATTCCTAATGTCGGTAAATCTACTTTAATTAACCGAATGATAGGTAGGAAAGTTGCTGATGTTGGAAATCGCCCTGGCATAACAAAGGGTTTGGTTTGGCTAAATACCAAACATAATATTACACTTTTAGATACACCTGGTATTCTTTGGCCGAAATTAGAACCTAGGGAAGTAGCTTTAAATTTAGCTTCATTTTCAGCTATTAAAACCGAAATATTAGATGAAAATGAAATTGCTGTGCATATTTTAAATAAATTAAATAAGTATTATCCGGATAAGTTAAAAGAAAGATATAATATCACTCCTAATTCAGTAGCTCTTGATATGGAGAATGCTTATGAAGTTATAGCTCGTAATATTGGGGCAATAAGATTAGGAGAAATTGATTATGAGAAAGTAAGTAATAAAATTATTAATGATGTTAAAAATGCGTATATCAAAGGAGTAGTATTTGATCATGAGCTCTAATTTACTTAAGTATGAAAAAGAACTATATAAAAATAATATCACTTTAATTGCTGGAGTTGATGAAGCAGGACGGGGTCCTTTAGTGGGACCAGTTGTAGCAGCAGCTGTAATATTACCAAAGAATTATGTTTTAGAAGGACTAAATGATAGTAAACAGTTATCTGAGAAAAAAAGAGAAACTTTTTTTAAGGTGTTACAAGAAGAAGCGTTAAGTATTGGAGTGGGTATTGTTAGTGCGAAAGAAATTGATGAAATAAATATTTTAGAAGCTAGTCGTAAGGCAATGTATATAGCACTAAATAATTTAGATATGACTCCAGAGTATATTTTAAGTGATGCTGTAAGTTTAAATGATATAGATATTCCATCACGTCCTATTATTCATGGAGATGCTCTATCGTTATCTATTGCAGCGGCTTCGGTTATTGCTAAAGTAACAAGGGATCATATTATGTATGAGTTAGATAAAAAATATCCTATGTATAATTATAAGAAAAATAAAGGTTATCCCACAAAAGAACATTTAGAACTTATAAAAGAGTATGGGATAACAGATGAATATCGGATGAGTTATAAACCGGTAAAAATGATTTGGGAGGGTTTACATGAAGAAGAAAATAAGAAAGTTGTGGAACAATAGAATATTACAGAATTATTTAATATTAATGGTTAGTTTTCTAATCATTGAAATAATTTTTCGCGCTATTGAACATATGCCTATCATACATTACGCTAGTTTAAGAATTTTGCTAGGTCTATCTATTCTAGCATTATTTTTTGGCTATATTTTGTCGTTTTTACCAAAGATTATAGCTAAAGTTGGAAATATTTTTTTAGTTTTGATAGCTAGTATTTATAGTATTTTAGAACTTGGGTTTCATAACTTTTTAGGAGTATATGCATCGGTTGGGACAAATACGCAGTTAGGAGCTGTTACTAGTTATATTGGAGATTTTTTAAGTAGTTTTAAATGGACTTATTTTTTACTGCTTATTCCACTAATTTTTTTGTTTCTTTACTATCTATTATTGGATAAAAAAGTAAATTTAGATTTGCCTAAACTTAAGAAAACTAAAATAGTGATATTGAAAAAACTTATTCCGGTTGTTCTTTTATTATGTTTTGGTGCTCTTTACTATGGAAGCTTAAAGGCATCTTTTATGCAAGATAAAACGGAAGCGAGTAGTGCTTACGAAATATTTTTAAAACCGACAAATGCTAGTTTGGCGATTCGTAATTTTGGAATACTTGGGTATGGTTTGCTCGATATAAAAGAGTATCTTTTTCCAGGAGATGTAACTCATACTATTGAAATAGATCCGGATAGTATTCAAAGTGAACTAGAAATATCGGTGCAAAGTGCGATAGATAATGATACTTGGTTAGGTTTGATCGAAGAAGAAAGTGATGAGGAGTTAAATACTTTAAATAAATATTTTATTAGTAATGATGCTAGTACAACGAATGAATATACGGGTCTTTTGGAAGGAAAAAATGTTATTGTTATTATGGTAGAAAGTGGAAATGATATATTATTTAATGAAGAGTATTATCCTAATATTGCGAGACTTGCAGAACATGGATATACATTTACTAATAATTATTCCCCAAGAAATATATGTAGTACGGGTAATAATGAGATGAGTGCGATGATTAGTCTTTATTCGATTAATAATAATTGTACGGCTAATGTATATCAAGATAATACATATTTTGAAAGTATTTTTAATCTTTTTAAAGATGCTGGGTACAGTACTAATAGCTTTCATGGGCATTATGATCAATATTATGCTCGAGATGTTATTCATAAAAATATGGGAAGTGATGCTTATTATAATGCGGTGGACTTGGATTTAGATTTTAAATATTCTTATGGTTCTTGGGCTAGTGATGAAGAATTAATGGAGAATTATTTAGAGTATTTAGCAGATAGTGATTTATCACAACCATTTATGAGTTTTATTACAACTGTAACGAGTCATCAACCTTATAATGGTAGTGGGTATGGAAATACTTATGCTTTATTATTTCCAGAGGAATATCCTCAAGAATTAAAATATTATATGTCTAAGTTAAAAGTAGTAGATAATGCGATTGGAATATTATTAGATGGTTTGGATGATTTAAATATATTAGATGATACGGCTATTGTTTTATTTGGTGATCATTATCCTTATGCGATAGAACCAGCTACTTTAAATTTAGAATTAGATTATGATGCGGGTCGGGATAGTAATGCTGATCAAGTTCCTTTAATTATATATAATAGCCAGTTAGAAGAAAAAGAGTTTTTACAATATACTAGTTATATCACTTTAACACCAACGTTAGCTAATTTGTTTGATTTGAAATTTGATTCTAGACTTTATATGGGACTAGATGCTTTAAGTAGAGAATATGATTCTTTAGTAGTGTTTCCAGATGGATCATGGAAAAATGAAAATGCATATTATAATGCTAGTACGGATGAAATCAATTATTATACAGAAAATATGTATACAGATGAAGAAATACTTGCAATTAATAGTAAAGTGAGGTTAAAATTAGAGATGAGTAGTTTAGCCATTCGGAGAAATTACTTTAGTTATTTAGAGAATGCTTTAAATAACAATACCACTTCCAGTGAATAGGAGGAAATTTTATGAGTGAATTAGTTATAGTGGAATCACCCGCTAAAAGTAAAACTATTGAAAAATATTTAGGTAGTAATTATCATGTTGTGTCTAGTAAAGGTCATATTAGAGATTTAGCTACAACTGGTAAGTATGGTTTAGGTATTGATATAGAAGAAGGGTTTAAGCCAAATTATGTTCCAATTAAGGGGAAGAAGAAAGATATTGCGGCTTTAAAGAAACTTGCTTCTTCTAGTGATAAAGTAATACTTGCTACCGACCCTGACCGAGAAGGGGAAGCAATTTCTTGGCATTTATACGATGAATTGGGTCTTGATGAGGAAAAAAGTGAGCGAGTAGTGTTTAATGAAATAACCAAAGATGTTGTTATTGATGCGATTAATCATCCAAGAAAAATAGATATGGATTTAGTTAAAAGTCAAGAGACAAGAAGAATGTTAGACCGTATTATTGGGTTTCGACTTTCTAAATTAATGCAAAGGAAAACGGGTGGTAAAAGTGCTGGTCGTGTTCAAAGTGTAGCTTTAAAATTAATTGTCGATAGAGAAAGAGAAATACTTGCTTTCGTTCCCGAAGAATATTGGACTATTGAGGCTGATTTCAAAACTTTTAAAGCAAGTTTAGAGAAATATCTTGGTAAAAAGGTTGAGATTAAAAATGAAGTAGAAGCTGATGAAATATTAAATAAGCTATCTTTATCTTTTAAAATTGATAGTGTTGAGGAAAAAGAAAAACTAAAGAAACCAAAAGATCCTTTTAGAACATCTACTTTGCAACAGATGGCAGCGAATCGTCTTAATTTTTCGTCTAGTAAGACGATGCAGATAGCACAAAAGCTGTATGAAGGTATGAATATAGGAAGTGAAACAGTCGGTTTAATTACTTATATGCGTACCGATTCAACAAGACTTTCTGATGTATTTGTTAATGATACCAAAAATTATATTAAGGGAAAATATGGTGCGGAATACGTTGGTAGTGTAAAAGCTTCTCGTGAACCCAAAGGAGCTCAGGATGCACATGAAGCAATTAGACCAACTAGTATTATGCGTACTCCAGAATCTATTAAAGAGTATTTAAGTAACGATGAATACAAATTGTATCGTTTAATCTATATTCGAAGTTTAGCTTATTTAATGAGTAGTGCTAAGACTTTAGCTACAACTGTTAATTTAGAAAATAACGGGTATATGTTTAAAGCTACCGGTAGTGTTTTAAAATTTGATGGTTATTTAAAGGTTTACAGTGAGTATGAAGATAATGAAGATGTCATTTTACCAGATTTTAAAAATTATAATAGTGATGTAGTTATTGCGGATAAAATTGAAAAATTTCAACATTTTACAAAACCAGCTCCAAGATATACAGAAGCAAGTCTTATTAAAGAGATGGAGTCTTTAGGTATTGGTAGACCAAGTACTTATGCAACAATCATGAAGACTATATTAGATCGGGGATATGTAAAACTAGAAGATAAGAAATTTTTCCCAACCGATATTGGTTTTGAAACTACTGATAAATTGCAAGAATTCTTTAGCAATATTGTTAATGTAGAATATACGGCTAATATGGAAACAGAATTAGATGAAATAGCGGATCATAAAATTAATAACGTGGAAGTATTACAAAAATTTTATGATGAATTTTCTCCACTAGTGGATAAAGCTTTTAAAGAAATGGAGAAAAAGGAGCCAGTTAAAACGGGAGAAGTTTGTCCGGAGTGTGGTAGTGATTTGGTTGTACGTAAAGGCAAATATGGAGAATTTGTAGCGTGCAGTAATTATCCAACTTGTAAATATGTTAAAAAAGAAGTAAAAGAAGTTAAAAGTGTTGCTAAATGTCCTAAGTGTGGTCATGATATAATTGAGCGAAAAACAAAAAAAGGGAAAGCATTTTATGGATGCAGTAATTTTCCTAAATGTAAATATGCAACATGGTATGAACCAACGGGAGAAAATTGTCCAAATTGTCAGAATTTATTAGTTACGAAAAATAAAAATGTATTATGTGAAGAATGTGGTTATGTTAAATAGCCACGTTTTTTTATGTGCCACAAATTACGTGAATAATGAATGCTTTTAAGTAGTTTGTGGCATTAATACTGTGAAAAATGTCGAACTTTTATACTTGATTTTTTGGATATTTATAGGTATTATATGTAAATAAGAGTGCTTTTTTGTTAAATATTTTGGTATAATAATATTGTTTTAAGTGAGAAGGGCTAATTATGAATATATTAAAAGTTGAAAAAATGTGTAAAAAAGTGGGGAAAAAAGAAATATTAAAAAATGTTTCTTTTCAAATTGATGAAGGAGATATCCTAGCTTTTATTGGGCCTAATGGAGCTGGTAAGACTACGACTATTAAATGTATATTAGGACTTCAAAGATTAACTAAGGGCTCTATTACGATTAATGGATATGATATCGAAAAAGATTTTGTTAAAGCGATTAGTCATGTGGGATGTCTTGTAGAGTCTCCAGATGTTTACATGTATTTAACTGGTATGGAGAACTTAAAAATACAGGCGCAGATGTATAAAAATGTGGTTATGGATGATATACTAAGAGTTGTAGAATTAGTTGGTTTAGAACAAGTAATTTATGATAAAGTTAGTAAGTATTCTTTGGGTATGCGTGAGAGACTCGGTATTGCTATTTCACTACTTAATAATCCTAAGTTATTAGTGTTAGATGAACCAACGAATGGATTAGATCCGGAGGGAATAAAAGATTTAAGAGTATTACTTAAAAGACTTGCTAAAACGGGTGTTGGTATTCTTATTTCTTCGCATAATTTAAGTGAGTTAGAAAGTTTTTGTAATCGGGTATGTATTATCTCTAAGGGGAAAATACTGGAAGAAGCATCTATTGAAGATTTAAAGAAAATGGATGAAGCTAGATATGTATTAAAAGTAGAAGATAGTAAAAAGGCTAAAGAGTATTTAACAAATTTGGATAAAGTATTGGATAGACAACATATTGAGGTTTTTAAGGATGAAGAAGAAGTAGCAGAATTTATTGCTCTTTTAGTAAAATACGATATTAAAGTATATGAAGTAATTAGAGAGCAGCTTACTTTAGAAGAGGCCTTCATGAAGAAGTCAGGAGGTAATAAAATTGATTAGATTAATGAAAAATGAATTAAAGAAACTTTTAAAAAAGAAAAGTTTCTATATTGTAACCTTTATTTTTATTTTGTTTTGTATATTAACGAATATTATATATAAAACGGGGCTTGATTATGTTATAGATAGTGATGTTGATATAAGTGAGCTTGAAGCAGAAAATAAAGATTTGGATTTAACTAATGATGAAAATTTGCTTGTTTATGTAGAAAATTTAACAATGATTGAAAGAGAACGCTTAAAGAATGAATATTCTTCTAATATTGCTAGTTATTTAATAGATAATTATTTAACTACTACTATTTATAATATGTATGAAGCAGAGTATATATTGGAAGATTCAGAACTTTATCAAATGTATTATAACGAATTACAAAACGATTTAGAATTAGTAGAAGATAATAATTGGGAATACTTTTTGAATGAGAGAATTAGTTATTTAGAAGAGCGATGTAATACGACAACAGGAGTAGAAAATACTCGTTATAACCGGTTATTAGAACTTGCACAATATAGAAGGGATAATCATATTCCTTATGATACGGATAATTATTTGCATAACTCTTTAGCATTTATTGAAGAAAATACTTTTGAATATATTAATCTTTTAAATGACGATGCTAAAACAAAAGAAGAGGAAGAACGATTAGATTATTTAGAAGAACAAATGAGTATTCATGAATATGTTTTAGAACATCAGGAAGATATTTTAAATGAATCAGATTTAAGAAGTGTGCTTATTAATTTTTCACAAGAGTTTGGAATATTTATTTTGATTTATGTGATTATGATGGCTGGTTCTATTGTTAGTGAAGAATACTCTCGGGGAACGATTAAATATTTACTTACGAAACCATTTAGAAGAAGTACTATTTTAACTAGTAAATTATTAGTAGTTTTATTATTAATACCAAGTATTATGATCTTTATGAGTTTAATGGAAATATTAATTGGAGGAATTATTCTAGGATTTAGTTCCTTAAGTATTCCGGTTGTTTTATTTAGCGATGGTGCTATTACTACTTATTCTGTGATTGGATATTTAGTAAGTGAATTTTTAAGTATTATACCAATGTATTTAGTGATTGGGTTACTTGCTTTTATGATAAGCACTTTAACAGCTTCTACTAGTGCCGCTATAACGGTTAGTTTCTTGTTTTATTTACTTGGTAATGTTATATCTAATTTAGCGTTAGTTTATAACTTACCAATATTTAGGACATGTGTATCTTTGTATTGGAATTTTAGTTATTTAGTTACTAATTCTACTCAACCATACGGGGCTAGTCTTACAACCTCTATTATAGTCATTCTTATTTATATTGTCATTATGTTATTTGTGTCTTATCTTTTCTTTTCCAAGAAAGATGTTAAAAATATATAAGCTCCCAAGCGGGAGTTTTTAAATGTCAAATAAAAAAATAAGAACAAACTTATTTTTTTAAAATACTTTTTGGATAGGGTTTTCGTTCATCTGTTAATCCTAGTAAATAATCGGTACTAGTATTATAAAAAATAGCTAATTTAATTAATGCATCAATGGGGATTTGTCTTCTTCCTATTTCATAGCAGCTGTAAGCTACTTGAGTTACATTTAGAATTTGGGCTATATCTTTTTGCAGTAAGTCTTTGTCTTCTCTTAATCCTTTTAATCTTTCATATCTAATATATTCGTTCATCTTTTAACCTCCATATATTAAATATTTTAATTTAAAACAATTTGTTATATTGACATATATAGCAAAATGTTATATACTAAAAACAAATAATATAGCAGTATGCTATATATAAATTTTAGTTATATTTTTAAAAAAATAAATGAAGCTTTGCTTCATATAAGGAGGATATTAGAATGAGAAAGAGTAAAAGAAAAGCTTTATTAGGAGTGTTAATAATAGTATTATTAGTGGGTAGTATTGGCTTATTTATGAAAAATGAAACGAATACTTTAAATAGTAATTCGATAAAAGAAGGTATTACAAAGGAATTAGATGATAATTTAATTGGAGCTTATATCCAACAAGGAGAGGAATATGTAAAAGCTGATACTATTCCAACAAGTGGATATGAATTTAATGCCGAAGAAAGTTATTGTAAAATAGGTGATGTAGTACAAGAAGAAATGACTCTTTTCTATGATATGGATACACAATCATTAACAGTAAGTCCAATAGCAAAAGAAGGTACAAAATGTTATTTATATTTTGATGAGAAAGCATCAGCTGGTGAAACCATATTAGCAAGTGATAATCCACCAACCGGACAAACAACAGATTGGACAGGAGAGACAACTTATTATTATACAGGAAATCCAAATAACTGGGTACAGTTTGCAGGGTTTTTCTGGAGGATTATCCGAATAAATGGAAATGGAAGTATCCGAATGATTTATCAAGGAACAAGCGCAAATGAAACAGGTACAGGAACCCAAATAGGTACTGGTGCATTCAATAGTTCGTCTGATAATAAAACATATGTAGGACTAGTGTTTGACGGAGTTAATCAACATGGATATGGAACAAATAGTACCATAATGAATACACTAAATAATTGGTATAATAGTAATTTAGCAAGTTATGAAGCAGAATATATCGATACAGGAACAGGCTTCTGTAGTGATAGAAATACAGCTAGTGGAGATAATTATACAGATAGTAGCTTTCATTACGCAGCATATGATAGAAGACATGGAGGAGCAAGTTTACAATGTAATAGTGAAGATATATTATCCCAAGATAATAGAAAACTACCAAACCCAATCGGATTAGTAACGATGGATGAAGCAGCTTTAACAGGAATATTCACTGGTAATGCCAACAAAGGAAGTTACTTATATACAGGACAGACTTATTGGACCATGTCTCCGTATTACTTTATCAGCAACACTGCTACCGTATTCTTTGTGTATGACTATAGCGACGTCACCAAAGTGTCTAACAAGCTTGGCATCCGACCTGTCATCAATTTACGTGGTGATGTCCAACTAACAGGTGAAGGAACATCAACTAATCCATTTAAAGTAGTGGGGGCTTAACTATTTCTAAACTGATAATGTTGTTTATCAGTTTTTGCCTTTTAGTGTTAACTTCATGAAAAAAGGATGTAAAAAAAGTCTTAATATTGGTATAATAGATATAGGTAGTGATTAAAGTGAAGTATAAAGTATTTAAGATTATATTTATTGTATTAATTGTTATTAGTTTTAGCTTAGCTACTTTTTTTACAGTTAAGGGCTTAACTTATAAAGATAAAGATGTTACTAATCCTGAGGAAGCATCTATGTCTAGTGTAGATGTAGAACAAATACTTGAGGATATTAAAGCTAGTAATACGAATTTAGTATATGAAAGTACAGGTATATCCGAATTTAAGAGTCTAGCTTTCTTAGAAGAGGGAAAAGTAAAATCTTATATTGTTGATACAATTACGGGTGCTGAGTTAAGCATTAAAGATATTATTAAAGAAGATAAATATGATGAGTTCTTAGCAAAAGAAGAAGAATTATTAAGACTTAAGTATCCTGAGTTTATTGTAAATGGCATAATAAATGGTGAGGGGACAAAAGTATATGTAATTAAAGAAAAGGTGATGGTTGTTTATTATTATGATTATGTATATGATTATCCATATACCGAGTCAGTTAATTTAACTATTAATTATAATGAAGTACATGATTATTTAGATTTTACACATGAATTAGATGCAGAATATCAAAATGAAAATGGTTATAATTATAGTGCTGATAAAAAAACAGTTGCTCTTACTTTTGATGATGGCCCTAGTAGTAAATATAATGCTCAATTTTTAGATGTTTTAGCTAGAAATAAAGCTCATGCAACATTTTTTATGGTGGGAACTATGATGAATAATTGTCAGAAATGTGTGCTTGATACATATAATTCGGGAAATGAAGTGGGCAGTCATACTTATAATCATATGAATATTAAGAAGAATAATGCTTTGGATGTAAATGATAATTTGAAGCAGGTAGATGATTTGTTTTATAAAATCACAAATGATCATATAAAATACGTTCGACCACCATATGGATCTTATAGTAAAGAAAATTTAGAAAATATAAATAATCCGCTTATTTTGTGGAATATAGATACAGAAGATTGGAGTCATCATGATGTTGATTATATTGTTAATAGTGTGATGGAAAATGTTCAAGATGGTTCTATTATTTTGATGCATGAATTATATGAAACAAGTTTGCAAGCTTTAGAAGTATTATTACCTCGGCTATATGCTGAAGGTTATCAAGTGGTAAGTGTTAGTGAACTTGCTAATATGAAGGGTAAGACTTTAGAAAGCGGTCATGCTTACCGAGCTATCATGGGTTAGACTACACCTATATCTGTGTCGGGGTCTTCTCTACTAATTTCAGCAAGTAAAGCAATACCCCCAGCGACTAAGAAAAGAAGAGAAGCTATTAATTGCATATGAGCACTTAATACTTCTTTTTTTGTACTTGTTTCTCGGAGTTCTTGAACGTTCTGATAGCTAATGACAACAAAATATAGATAAATGAAGAAAGCTACACTAAAAATAGTAATATTTAGGGTTTTAAATATCTTTTGTTTGCGATAGTCTCCAGTTTCTAAAAAATATTTTTCATAAGCATTGGAAAGAAGGGCAGCGATGATAATAAAAAAATAAACTACCCATATAAAATTTTCTTCACTTATTCTTTGTAATTTTACTCCTATATTCATATTAAATTTTATGATAAAAGAAAAATACTATAACAGGTAAGTTATAGTATTAAGATTCAGCTTGATATAAAGCTTGATATGGTTTGCAAGATTTAAGGAGTTCTTGATGAGTTCCCGAACCAGCTAGACGTCCTTTTTCAATAACATGGATTACATCGGCATCAATAATTGTAGATAATCTATGAGCAACAATAATAACTGTATGATCATTTACTAAATCATCAATTGTTTTTTTGATGTATTCTTGAGATTCATTATCTAAAGCACTAGTTGCTTCATCAAATAAAATAATTTTGGTATTTAACATAAGAGTTCTAGCAATAGCTATTCTTTGTTTTTGACCACCAGATAAGTTTATACCGCCTTCACCAACAATAGTATCGTATTTGTTTGGAAGACTCATAATATAATCATCGATATAAGCTCTTTTACAATATTTTCTTACTTCTTCTAAAGTAACGTCTTCTTTTACTAATTTGAAATTGTCTAATATAGATAAGTTAAAGAGGAAAGGGCTTTGACGAATAATGGATATATTATTTCGTAAAGATTCTTTGGTTAAATCTTTAATGTTAATATTATCGATCAATATACTTCCTTTGGTAGCATCAAAATATCGTAATAATAAATTGAATATGGTACTTTTACCATTACCACTTCGACCTACAACAGCAACTTTTTTGTGTGGTTCAATTTTTAAATTTAAATTATTTAAAGTATAATCTTCTTCTTCGCTATATTTAAATTTTACATTTTTAAATTCGATAACACCTTTGGTATTTGATAGACTTTTGGTGCCATATACTTCATCTTGATATAATTCGTTATTAAGTATTTCACCAATTCTTTTTAAAGATACAGTTACTTTATTAAAACTTACGCCAAAGTCACTTAAACTTTCAACAACTTCATCAATACGCCAAATGTAAGATTCAATCATTAAGAAAATACTTAGGCTGATAACATTATCTAAAAATAATTTTCCAGTTGTAAATAGAATTAGAAACTGAATTAAGAAGTACGCTAAGTTATTTAGAGCATAATACCATCTTTCATATTTACGTACTTTGGCTGTATGATTAAATAGCTTATCAATAACTTTACCAATATTATTTTCAATAATTTTAGTAATACCAAGGGACTTAATTTCTCTAATTCCAGTTACGTTTTCAGTTGCTACTTTTACATAAGCATCACTTTCTTTTTTGATTTTTTCTTGACTTTTTTTAATTCGTGGGAAAAATTTAGCAGAAATAAAGCCCATGATAACTGCTAGTAATAGTATTTCTAAGAATAAAATTAAAGAAACGCGAATCGCTATTACAATTACGATGATAACAACGACAGCTTTGCAAATTAAGCGAACCATTTTGGATAATAATTCCATGACGCGGTCTGGGTCGGTATAAAGCCGATTAATAAATTCACCTACACCAATTTCTTCAAAAGCTTTAGCAGGTAAATTATCAATTTTTTGATATAAATCTTTGCTGACATTTTTTGTAAATTTTATTTCGAAATACGTATAAAGATAATCTCTTGGAATTTGTAAGAAGGTATAGAAAAGAATATATATTCCTTCATACAAACTTAAGTAAAGCAAGAAATTGGCAAAATTACGCGCGGTTAGTGCTTCGACAGCAACACCCCAGAAATAAACGGATAATAAAGCTGGTAAGTAAGATAAGGCAACTAAGAGGATATAAAGAAATAATCTTAATTTATCATCTTTGATGTAATTCCAAAATATTTTAAAATGTTTTAATTTTTTCATAAGGACTCCTTCCCATAAAAAAACTACTTTTTGAAGTAGCTTTTAAAAAATATTAAAGTTTAGAAAAACATAAAATATTTTTCTTTTGACTACTATAAAATATATGATGAAATAAAGAGTATGTGCTTAAAACTTTCATGTTTTTCTTCCTTTCTAGGATATAATAATATCATTATAATGGGAGTTTGTCAAATTTAGATATTGGTGATTAAATAAAAATATATGTTGGAATTTGTCGAACTGTTTCTCTTGCTTTTTTTAGCACGATACTTCATAATAGATGTTGTTATCTTATTTAGTGGTAGCGCCTGCTTTCTTTTATGAGTAGTATAAACTACTTGGATTTTATTCAGGGGGTTTTATGAAAGTAGGAGGAGTGTATTTGAACGAAGAAATAAAGTATTTGTTTATTATAATAATTATGCTAATCTCTATAATTAAAGATGAACATAAAAAAAGTCGCTAGCCCAAAGGCATAGCGCTTAGCAACTTGCAGGCGCTATCCACTAAGTGGATAACACTTACATATTTAATATATCATATTTTAAATAAATTAACAAGTGATTCAAGGGGTTAAGCAGGATAAAAGTACGAAAAAAAGTGTTGACATCAAAATAACTAAGAAGCAACCTAAAAGAAAAACAATTTAAAAAGAATAAATTACAATATTAAACTGTAAAGCTTTCGTTAAATAAAATTATTTGATATG
>DVJF01000004.1 GCA_018716965.1 Candidatus Caccenecus avistercoris
ATTTTCTAATATATGTTTTACTATTTCGTTATTTTTTCTTTCTTTCATTCAAAAAATCCTTTCTTGGTTTTATATTTCTATATTACCATAGAAAGGATTGACTTTACACAAATTTATTTACAGACTCAAAAAGCTAGTAGAACTTTAGAACTACCCTCTATTCTACTTTTTCCTTTTATTCGTAATCGCTACTTTTTCATGTTTACCATCGGTCTTATCTTAAACAATCATATCCATATATTAGACCATCTTCTAAAACATAAATCTGTTACTTATGAGTCTCCAGACTTAGAAAGTATTAAAAAAGGAAGCGATGCTCTTGAAAATGCTTTACAACTAACGAATACAAATATTTCTTATCTCTCTTTCTTAGAAAATAATATTTTATCCAAATATCCCGAATTATCCGTCGATAATGAATATTTAATTTATATTAATAAACTAAAAAGCTCTTTAATGCAAAATCAAGAAAAAATGTTCAAGAAAAAAGAAATGATAAGAAAATACAATTTAAAATATCAAGCCAAGATTCGTAAATTGCAAAAGAAAAAAATTGCATAGACTAACTCTCTAGTTTATGCAATTTTTCTTCTTCTTGTTTTAATTTTTCTCGTTCTTGTTCTACTAAATTACTTGGAGCACGATTAACAAAGTTTTGATTAGCTAATAACCCTTTTCTCTTAACAATACTTGCCTTTAAAGATTCAATTTCCTTTTGTAATAAAGCCTTATCTTCTTCTGTAACTAAACTCTCAAAATATATAGTTACATCATACTCACCAAAATGTACTGGATAAGCGGTAATATCAAGTGCTTCATCAGTAATATTTTCTATTTTAAGTATTCTTTTTATTAAATCATAATCATTATCATTATTAAATTTTATTTGAACACTTTTATTCATATGATTTTCTTGATAAGTCTTACGATAAATCTTAATAAATTCGATCATTTGCTCTACTTTTATTGCATCTTCCTTAAATATTTCTTTTTTATTATACTTTGGATAATCACTAATCATAATATTTCTAGTAACGCCTGGTATTAAACGATATATTTCATCAGTAACATAAGGCATAAATGGATGCAACATTTTTAAAATACCTTTTAATACTTTTACTAATACTTTTTTTGTTGTATCACATTCCATATTAAATTTAGCAAATTCAATATAATTATCACAGAAATCATCATAAATAAAGTTATAAATTTCGGCACCAGCATTATTAAGTTCAAACTTATCCATATATTTGGTAACACTTTTAACAGTTTCATTATATTTCGTTAAAATCCATTTATCTGTTAAAGATAAATTTTCTAGTTTTTCATCATTAATAAATCCTTCTACATTCATTAAAACAAATCTCGAAGCATTCCAAAGTTTATTAATAAAATTCCAAGTAGATTTTAAAGCTTCTTCATCAAATTTTAAATCCAAACCATTAGATACTGCTGTAGTTAAATAATAACGTAGAGCATCTGCCCCATACTTATCAATCATATCCATTGGATCGATGCCATTGCCTAAACTCTTAGACATCTTTCGTCCTTCTTTATCTCGAATTAACCCATGGATTAAACAATATTCAAAAGGCCTTTTTCCTAAAAATTCCAATCCTTGAAAAGTCATTCTATTAACCCAGAATGGAATAATATCATAACCAGTAACTAAAACAGAATTAGGATAATATCTTTTTAAATCCTCGGTATCACTCGGCCATCCTAAAGAAGAAAATGGCCATAATGCACTCGAAAACCAAGTATCAAGTACATCCGAATCTTGTACCCAACCATCACCCTCTGGTGCTTCCATACCAACATAAACCTCTCCATCTTTATACCATGCTGGAATTCTATGTCCCCACCATAACTGTCTTGAAATACACCAATCATAAGTTATTTCCATCCAGTGATTCATAATTTTTTCAAATCTTTTTGGAACAAAATTAACCTTTTTATCCTTATCTTTTTGTGTTTTTAATACAGCATCTGCTAAAGGTCTCATTTTAACAAACCATTGTTTAGACAAATAAGGTTCAATTAAAGCCCCACTTCTCTCACTAAATGGAGCATTATGGGTAATAGATTCTACTTCGAGTAACAATCCCTGTTCCTTTAAATCTCCAATAAGCTTTTCTCGAGCTAAAAAGCGGTCTAATCCCTCATATCCTAAAGCATTCTCATTCATCGTACCATTAGGATTAATACAAACAATTTTCTCTAAATTATGACGAATTCCTACTTCATAGTCATTAGGATCATGAGCTGGCGTAATTTTAACACAACCAGTACCTTTTTCCATATCCGCATGTTCATCACCAATAATAGGAATCTCTCTTCCCACAATCGGTAAAACAACTTTTTTACCAATCAAATCTTTATAACGAGTATCACTTGGATTAACAGCTACCGCTGTATCGCCAAAAAGTGTTTCTGGACGAGTAGTCGCCACATCTAAATATTCCTCACTATCTACTAACTTATATTTTAAATGATAAAAAGCCCCAGGAATATCTTTATAAATAACTTCTTCATTCGATAAAGCTGTCATTGCAACTGGATCCCAGTTAATAATTCTCTCCCCTTGATAAATTAATCCCTTATTATACAAATCAACAAATACTTTTCTAACAGCTTTCGATAATCCCTCATCTAGTGTAAAACGTTCTTTGGAATACGCAAGTGAAAGACCTAGCTTAGCCCACTGCTTATGAATGTTTTCTGCATACTCATCTTTCCAAGCCCAAGCATGTTTCAGCCATTCTTCTCTAGGTAAACTTCTTGGATTAATACCCATATCTTTTAATTTTTTATCTACTTTTGCTTGGGTTGCAATTCCTGCATGATCCATTCCCGGAATCCATACAGCATCAAATCCTTGCATTCTTTTATAACGAATTAAAATATCTTGTATAGATGTATCCCAAGCATGACCTATATGTAATTTACCTGTAACATTAGGTGGTGGAATAACTATACAAAAAGCTTCTTTTGATTGATCTTGTGATTCAAAATAACCAGCATCCTTCCATTCCTCATATTTACCATTTTCTACTTGTTTATGATCATATTTCTTATCTAACATAATTATCCTCTCCTTTATATTTCAAAAATGCTTCCAGTAAAGTACCTAATTCAACATCCATAAATTTTTTATAATCATTTGGACTTGCACTTTGAAGCAACTCATCTATTTCTTTTATACTACATTTCATTAAATGAAAATGATAATGTTTCTCATAATTAGTAAGTCGGACTCGTTCTTCTAAAACTTCCTTAGCTTGCATAACCCAAAATAAATCTACATGATTTTCTCGGTTAACAACCCTCTTATCTCCCGGAAAATCTCTATGCCAGAAAGTAAAATCTCCAATATACTGTATTTCACTATCCAAAACTTGAATACCTAGTTCTTCTGCTAATTCTCGAATCAAAGCATCTTTGGCTTCTTCTTTTGCTTCCACTCGTCCACCAGGCAAATTATAAGAATTATCCATATTCGTAACATAAATTTTTCCTTTATCATCTTGAATAACAGCTCGAACTTTATGGACACGGGAATTTATTTCTTCTTTCTTTAAATCATCTTTATTAATTAACATATTAAAACCTCCAATTAAAAAAAGATAGCACCAAAGGGTGAAAAAATTTCACGGTACCACCTTTTATTTAACTTACTTTTGATAACGTCTTATAAGACGGGCTTAAAGCCAGCTCTCAAGCAACCTTCCAATATTATCTTTACTTATTTCCACCAACCATAAGCTCTCTATCAAAGCCTCTATTGTACTCCTCTTGTTCATCGCTTTTAATAAAGTTATTTTACCAAATTATCTAACGAATTTCAACCACTAACTTGTACTAATCCACTACTATCATAAGTATAAGTGGTATTCGTACTAGTGATAACTACTCTAAAGCCTCCATTTGTAGCCGTAACACTAAAGGCATTTGCATAATCACTACCACTAATTTCAATTGTTTCTGATAAAGTATATACATCACCATCATATTTATGAATATTTAAATGATTATTAGAAGTAACAACTACATAGTAATTATCATATAAAGCTACATATTTATAAGCCCCTTCATCTTCCCATAAACGGTTACCCTCAAAATCATAAACATAATATTCATTTTCTTTACCGGCCACTAAATGAGTTCCCACATAATCAACAATTCTTTGACCATATTCCTTCTTAGTTACATCTACACCTACATTACTTACTAATTTATATGTACCAGTTGATGTTCCAACTAAATAATAATCACGTAATTTTTCAATTGATGCATAATCAAAGCCAATCGTACCCGATACATTATCACTAATACGTATTAAACCATATTCATTATCACTCTTAACTTGAGCCATAACATAAGTTGCATCGGTATTTACAAAACTTACTTCCTTCTTACCAGTATAAGCTCCACTATCAACTGTTGCATATCTAGCTAACGTTTTACTAGTCTCTAAATCATAAAGCACAATTGTTGGATTATTTAAATCAATCGTATCTAAAATAAATACAAACCTACTATTATAAATTGGAATCCATCCTACACTACCACTCTTATCTTCTTCTATTCCATTTTTACTATAAAAAGAATCTGTTGCAATTGTACAATTCGTTAAATCACTAGCATTTTGATTGGTACATTTATAAGAACCCAATTCATCCGTTTTTTCTTCATCACGATAAAAATATAATACTCCATCAAAATAGCTAATGTATTTATAATTCATACTCATAGTACCATCAGCTAAATCAATAGACTGCGTTCTATCTCTATTATCTTGTGTATAAGTAACATCAATCATACCATCACTTACAGTAATTTCATAAGCTCTTCTAGTTTCTATAAACACTTTATCTTCACTATAAACATTTAATGGACTATAATATTGTGATCCAACTTCTACTCCTACTTCATTATATTTATTATTGTTATAATCTCTTATATATAAAAGACCTCTATCAATTAATACCGCATAATCATCCAAGAGTTCAATATAATCATAAGCATCATCAAATATCAAATTACCATCATAATCATAAACATAATAACCATTATTATTAACAACGATATATTTATTATTATAACTTTTTATTTCATAGCGTATTCCTTGACTTAAATTCTTACCTTGAGTATCATAAATATAATATCTATCACTAGTTCTAGCAACAATACTAGCTTCACTATTCATTCTTCCTAAATAATCATAAGAAAATTCAAATACTTCATCATAACCATCATTATTAAATTCTAAAGCTCCATATTTATTATTAGTATCTTTTAATATTACAAAATCACTATCACTAAAACCTTTAACTAAGGTATATGTATCTTCTTCTTTTGCTTCTTCTATATTATACAAAATAATATTTTCATCTTCCGCGTCTTCATTATCAAAAACAAAAACATAATTATCTTGATAAATCTTAGAAGGCCTTTCAATTAAAGTTTCATCTTCATAAACATTCTTTTCACCATCAAAATTATCCTCATCACTATAATTTGGAACGAAGCATAATTCTTCAGATTTATTCATACATTCATAAGTACCTATTTCATCCCCATCACTATTCAAAAAGACCAGTGTTCCATCCCGATAAATATAATTATCCATCTCTACAATTACTTCTGGTTCTTCAGGCTTTTCTTCCTCTTCCGTATCTCTTAATACCAAAAATAAAATAAGACCTACAATAAGAAGCAATACTAAAACAGCTCCAACAATGACAAGTATTTTCTTCTTTTTAGACCAACTAGCCCATACCTCTTTAAACTTTCTTCTAGGCTTTTTCTCTTTCTTTTTCTTTTTATTATCAATAAGAGCCTTATCTTCACTATCTAATAATGTATCTTCTTTTTGTCCTTCTACAGCATCTTCTCCACTTAACCCAAAAGTTAAATCATCACTCAAGTTTTCTTTACTAATACCTTCACTATCAATATCATCGATAGGACTTGGAACATCATCTTCAGCTATATCAAATAAATCTTTCGTTTTTTCTAAATCATCAAACTTCATCTTAGACACTCCTCTACATTAAAACCAGTATATCATATTTTTGTGTAATTGGCTAGGGTTTTAAAGCAAGAAAAAAAGTTAGAATCAATCTAACTATTCAGCATCTTTATTAACTGGGATTACTTCTTCATTTTTATAGTAACCACACTTAGTACATGCACGATGAGGTCTAATAGTTGCTCCACATTTAGGACATGCAGTTAAAGCTCCAACCTCTTTTTTTAAGTGAGTACGACGCATTCTTTTTTTAGTTTTACTTGTTCTTCTAAAAGGAACTGCCATTTTTTCACTCCTTCCCGTTATCCAATAATTCTGCTAACTTAGCAAGTCTTGGATCAATTTGATCATCTTTATTTTTATCTTCACCCAAACTCCAACCATCACCACTAAGGTGTGCATCTTTGGTCACAGTAAATCTCATGGGTACTTCCAGAACAATATTTTCCCACAAAATCTTCATAATATCAAGTATATTTTGCTCTTTTTGATAATATTCTAAGAAATTTTCATCATTTATATCGTATTCTTCCTCAATTTTGGAAGTAAAAGGATAATCTACTGGCTCTGTAGTAACACTATCAGGAATTACCATTATCCCAGTTACTGTAAGATTAACAGCTAACATAGATACAGAATTCAAAGAAATATCTCCTGTTACATGTAAATTTTTCAAATCAAGTATTCCCACTTCTTTATAAGTATCAGCATTTATAACAAAATCATTATCATAAGTAACAGATCCATTAGTTAATTCTGCTAAATTTAGTTCCATAACCATCACTCCTACTTCAAGTATACATGATTTTAACAATTAAAACAACATAAAAAGTGAAGATTGCTCTCCACTACCTGCCTATGTGTAAAGGAATAATTGGATATCTAGGCAAGCTTAACTAGCACCAACGACTTTAAATGGATTAGTTGATGTTCCTTCACCTGTTAATGAAACATCAGCACGGATATTTATGACCGGACGGACGCCAAGTGAGTAATCTTCAACTTCATAAAAGTTAAGACCTCCTGACGAAAAAACAACAAACACACTTGCCGCTGTTTGAGCTTCACTATAATTAAAAGGAGACATAGTCCAATAAATTTGTCCAGTATACAAATAGCTTCCAGTATTGTTATTTTCACTATAAGTTAGGTCATTAAATACTGCTTCATCGCTTGTTAATAAGCCTATCGGATTAACTAATCTGCCATTATCTTTTGATAAAATATCAGCACTATTACACTGTAAACTAGCACTACTTTCACTCTGGCGATCAGTTGCTGCATAATAAAGAGTTCTATCATTCCATGTATTACCACGAGACAAATTCCTATCACTACAAAAGCCTGTTCCTGTATCAATATATTCCTCATAATCTTTTAAATAAGTATTATACCATCCATTTAATGTAGTTGTGTCCATACTATCATTTTCACCTAAAATCGTACTATTTAAACCATAGCCATGTTGACTAGACGTATTATATACCAATCCTACATGTACTTTACTAATTTGTGAATCATTAAATATATTTATTCCAATTTGGGTTCCTGTTCCAGTTGTATTAGCACTCGTTCCCTGATATATCATTCTTATACTTCCATCTCCATTGATTCTTATTATTCGCCACCAGAATCCTCCAAACTGTACCCAGTTATTGGGATTTCCTGTGTAATAATATGTTGTTCCTCCTGTCCAATCGGTTGTACTATTTGTTGGAGGATTATCCCCTGCTAATATGTAATCTCCACCTGATGCTTTCTCATCAAAATATAAATAACACTTTGTTCCTTTGGTTGTTAATGGTGTTATAGTTAAATTTTGTGTTTCCATATCATAATTTAAAGTAGCATTTATATTTTCATTATTTACTGTACAATAACTTTTTTCTACATTAAATTCATATCCACTTGTTGGTATTTCATCTACTTGTGTGTAGCTATCTCCTTCTTGGATATAGGCACCAATTAAATTAAAATCACTTAATTCATAATTGATTGTTCCATTTACTAAAGGTATTGACTCAGTTATTTTATATTTTGCTTTCGTAAACGTAAGTATTATAGCACTAAGTATTAGTACTACTATTATACCAATAATAATATTTCTTTTTACATGACTTCTTTTTATTACCTCAAATTTCATAACTTACTCTCCTCCATGAAGTTCTACTTCATTTTCTTAATCTTTTATATAAGCTATGATATGGTGAGTTACCTAGCTTACATACTAATTATAATTCTGGGTATACTAAAAGTCAAGAAAAATATCAATATTGTTCATTAAAATATTGAAATCCGAATTATATATAAATTTAAATTTGGATATCCGAAATAAAAAATACTCATATACATGATCCTTTGATACAATATTTTTGCTCAGAAAATTATGTATTGGAGGTATG
>DVJF01000054.1 GCA_018716965.1 Candidatus Caccenecus avistercoris
ATAACCCCACCAAAAAGTGTAGTTATGTTTTTATTTTACCCCAACATTCCGTGAAGTTTTCTTATTTTTCGGTACCCCACTAAAACGTGGAGACCTATTTCAAAATCACCCCACTAAAAAGTGTTGAGCCGAAAAAGCATCCTTTTAAAAGAATGCTAAATTACTCTACCAGACCAACGGAAGCCAACATAATTACTAAATCCAGGAATACTTGTTAAAACATTCGTTGTATGGCTAGTTCGTCTTCCTTCTGTTATACCATAATGAAGATGGGCACCCGTTGTACATGTATCATATCCTCCATAAGCAGATGAAGTTTGTCTTCCACCACCTACATAACCAATAACGGTATTTTGATCTACAGTATCACCAACACTAACCGTATAACTTAATAAGTGATAGTAAAAGTGTGTATAATATTCACCATTAACATAACTATAGATAAATACTTCATTACCACCACAAGGTTGTCTGTAGTAAGTGGCAACAACGGTTCCAGCAGCTGCAGCATATACTGGAGTTCCTTCGGCATTTCCTCCTAAGTCTAAGGCATTATGATATCTTCCCCAACGAGAACCAATTAGACTTGTAATAACACCTGATTGTAGAGGTCTTGACCAGCCACCACTAACTGGTACAGAACTACAGCTTGATAATAAGGTATTATCGTTAACGTTATCTTCGCCAAGATTTTGGATGCAAATTTTACGGTTACTTTCATAATCCTCTTTTGCTTGTTCTACTCGATCATCTATTTTTTGAGCATAACTATCGTATTCATCAATATCATCATAATATTCAGCGATAGTTGCCTGATAAGATGCTACTTGTTGCTCTAATTTCTCTTGCTTTTCAGTTAATTCAACTTTTAATTCTTCATTTCTTTTAATTTCTTCTTCTAAGTTTTTAGTAGTTTTTTGAATATAACCACTAATTTGACTTACAGCTTCAACACGCATAATTAGTTCCGTCATGCTTGAGGCACCGCTTACATATTCAACATAAGCATTTTGACCTTGCATTTGTTGCATGTATAGTAATACTTTTTCTGCTTCACCAGTTAGACTTTCAATATTTTCATTTGATTCAACTATAGCTGCTTCTGCTTCATCATAGTCATCTTCTGCTTGTGATATTTCTGCATTCGCTTTATTAATAGCAGCTTCTCTTTCAGCAATTTCATTTTGAGCATTTTCTATAGCAGAATCATTGGCTTGTTTTTCAGCTAACAATTTTTCATATTCTCTTCTTAAATCTCCTAAAGTTGTTCCACTTGCGGCAAAAACTTCAGCTGGTGGGAAAATATTTATGATAATCATTAAGAGGAGAATAGTTCTTATGCTAACATCTAATATCTTCTTCATCATATTTTTAAATACTTCCTTACTGCTCTAGCTGAGCCAAACATACCAACAACACATCCGATTAATAATAGAGCTAAGCTTGCTAGTAGTACAAATGGCATTGGACGAACTAATTCAATAATGCTTAATGATGAAGAATTACTTATCTTTTCATACATAATTAGATATCCATAAATTAATATGATAATTGGAATAATAGAACCTAATATGCCAAGAAGAAATCCCTCAAAAACGAATGGTAATTTAATAGATGTATTACTGCTTCCAACTAAACGCATAATTTCTATTTCATTACGTCTTGAGAAAATGGTTAATTTAATGGTGTTACTGATTAAGAATGCTGTTACGACAATAAGAGCTACAACCATAACGATAGTTATTGTTTTAATAATATCAAATATCGTTATAATTTCTTCGACCATTCCTTCTCCATAGTTGGCACTTTCGACATTTTCAATTTCTCTTATTTCTAGGGCAGTAGGCCTTAAGTCATCGACATCTTCGACAGTTACAATAAAAGAATCTAACAATGGATTTTCTTCTAAATAATCTAGGGTAGTATTTAAAGTGTCAGAATAGCTTTGCATTTCTAAGCGCCACTCTTCTTTTGTTTTGGCTACAACATTAGAAACTGTGGAAACTTTTTTTATTTCTTGCTCAATTTCATCTAATCTTTCATCACTAGTATCCGCATCGGCATAAACAACAATTGTTAATTCTTGCTCTAAATCATCAGTAATATGATTAACATTTATTGTTATAACAATAGCGATTGCTACCAAAACAAGGGTAATAGTAGTACATAAAATACTTGCTATACTTAAACTAAAGTTACGAAATATGCTTTTAACAGAGTCTCTAATACTTCTTATAAAAATTCTAAATGCTTTCACTGGCTTTATAACTTCCTTTCTCATGGTCTTCGGATAAGACGCCACTATCTAAGACAATTACTCTTTTCTTCATCCGATTTACCATTTCTTTATCATGAGTAGCCATGATGATAGTGGTGCCAAGTTCTTTGTTGATTGTGTCTAAAACATCCATTATTTCCATACTTGTTTTAGGATCTAAGTTTCCAGTTGGTTCATCACAAATTAATAATTTTGGTTTGTTGACTATGGCTCTGGCTATACATACTCTTTGTTGTTCTCCTCCAGATAATTCATTAGGAAAACTTCTTAATTTTTCTTTTAGGCCAACATGATCAAGAGCTTTAATTACTTTTGGTCTAATTTCTTTACTTTTCATTCCTAAGCATTCTAAAGCAAAGGCTACATTTTCATAAACGGTTAATTTAGGTAATAATTTAAAGTCTTGGAAAACAATTCCTAGTTTTCTTCTTAATTTATAGACAGTTCTATTACGGAGTTTACCGACATTTATGCCACCTATTTCGACAGTTCCTTTCGTTGGTTTTTCCTCACGATATAACATTTTAATTAAAGTGGATTTACCGGAGCCACTTGCTCCAATAACAAAGACAAATTCTCCTTTATTGATATTTAGGGTTAAATCTGCAATGGCTGCAACACCATTTTTATAAACTTTATAACAATTTTTTATTTCAATAAATCTCATTGCTACCTCCTATAGTAAAATCATTATAACATAAATTTACGCTTTATTAAATACCAAAATTAGGGCAAAAGAAAACTTAGAACTATGTCTAAGCTAATTTCCACTTGTTGCTCTAAATCCAACTTTGGCACTTAAAGAGCCATTTAGTAAATCTATTTGATTTGTTTGGCTATCATTACTTAACCATATATATAGTTTATATGAATTTGTAGTTCCTGGAGTAATAGTAACAGAACTAGCTAAAGTAATATCATCAGCATTATAAGTACCATCCCCATTTGCTGTACTACTTAAATTAGCTGTACTAAAATTGCCACTTGCTATTTGAGAATTTGAAGAATTGTATAAAGCCCATTTTACATCTTCATTTTTAAAGTTTTGAGTCATACTTATTTCGGTTAAATATAAATTATATGTTGCGCTACTAACAGAATTGTCATCAGCAAAACTAACACTAAATTCCGTATAATTGCTATTACTTGGATCTAACACATCTTCATCGTTAATTAAACCAGCTGCTGTAGCATTAATATACTGACTAGTTGTAAAGTTCATACTTAATTTTCCACTGGTAATATTTGTTCCTTGATTACCTGGATTAACTTCCTCAATTGTGTTTAAATAATAAGCATAAGATATACTTAAACCAATAATTACAATAGACATTACGATAATTAGCGAACCTAATATAATTCTTTTTTTCGTATTATCTTTGGTATTTTTTGTGTTATTTTCTACTTTTTCCATTTTAGTCACCCTATTCTGATTTTAATTATACTAAATTTTTAGGGTTTAGACAATAGCTTTTTTACATTATTTTTGAGGAAAGAAAAAAGGAACACTATCTTCTTTTAGTTGTTCCTTTTTCGTCTTGAGCAAAACGACGAATATTCATAATGTCTTGATAAGCAAGTGGATGCACTGATATAGCTCTTTTAGCAATTACTTCTAGTGTTAAATAATCACAAACTTGTTGTAATCCTTCTTCATAATCTAATTGTGGTTCAAAACGATTATAAGTTCCTTCTGCTATTAGACTTACAAGAAATTCTACATATAATGGGTTTGATAAGAATTCTTCAATAATAATAGGTAAGTATCCTTTCTCATCTTCTACACCACCATTTAAACCTTTTAGTAATGCTGATTTTAAATTCATGTTAATATGACTTTTGAGTGCACCAATAATTATTTCTTTTTTATTCATTTCTAAATCCCCCTTTCAAAAGTCGATATCTATACTATCATACTTTTTTAGTATTGTCAAATTTTTTTAGAATTCTTCCTTGTCAATCTATTTAAAATATGTTATATTAAATATGTAAGTGTTATCCGACTTGGATAGCACCTGCAAGTTTTAATTGCAAAGGCGCTACGTTCAGTGCCTTTTTTCATTGCTATCTTTCGAGATAAGCAAGATTATTATAATAAGCAATAAAGTCATATCACTCATTTACATCCCTCCTACTTTCATAAAACCCCCTGAATAAATTCAAGTAGTTTATACTACTCATAAAAAGAAAGCAGGCGCTACCACTAAATAAGATAACAGCATCTATTATGAATGATTGTACTAAAAAATGCAAGAAAAACAGTTCGACAAAATTCGACTATCATTTTCGGTACAGAAAAATACCTAATTATTTATTTTTAAGTAAAGCATTAACAAAATTTTTAATACAAAAAATGATTGTTAAAAAACTGTATATATGGTACAATTAATTTGTAGAGCATTGGGGTTCGAGTCTAATGCCTACTCTTGGTAGACATTAGTCGTATCAATATGACTAATGTTTTTTTATACGGTAATATTACTACTAGCCGAAACTCCATACAACCAACTCCTTT
>DVJF01000055.1 GCA_018716965.1 Candidatus Caccenecus avistercoris
TTACTACTAGCCGAAACTCCATACAACCAACTCCTTTCCGACTCACCAAAACCCCAAGGAGTAAAGGAGGTAAGAAATAGCTAATTATATAAGTTAAAGCATTAGCCCCAATGCTCAAGTTACTATTATGAGATATTGTGCTTAAAAAAGCAAGAAAAAGCGTTCGACAAATACTGAGGCTTTTCGACATCTGTGTCGAAAACAAAAAATACCTACTTATTCAGGTATTTAGTGCTATCAATTTTACCTAAAAGATAGCTTGCAGAAATGTTTCCAAAAATTATCTGGTTTAATTACAATATCATATAATTCTGAATACTTACTGAAATTTAATTCTAATTGATTTTTTTGTTTTAACATCATACATCACCATTATTTCTTATATATAGTATATCAAAACAAAAAGACTACTGATATAGTTTACAGTAATCTTTGTATACTTTTTCAGCAGTCTCTGAGTTAACGTGTCATTTTTTGTTTATTCTTCTATTTTTAGATTATTGGCTTTAATATGAGCTATAAATCTTTCTTGGAATGTTTGTAAATCTTTTTGTTCAAGAGTTTTATTGTTACTTCCTAGAGTATATCTAATTAAATATTTATTTTCATATACTTCGATTAAGCGATAATTTTTAATTAGTTTACTTGGGAATGATTTTAAAACTTCTTCTAAATCAGCATATTTCTTGTTATCTAGAATAATCGTATAGTCTAGTTCTACTTCAGGATATTTACTGATTTCTTTTGATAATTTTTCTTCTTTTTCTAGAGTTGTATATTTATCAAAGTCTATATCAATAGTAACTATAGCTTTTTTCTTGCTTAGTTTGTTAGTATAAGATTTATTTAAGACATTGATAGTACCTATTTTATTATCATCCACATTTATAATTTTGCCTAATGTATCATTGTAGTAGTTATATTCATTGACATTGTTTGTAAAGGTTACTTCTTTATTTTTTAAAACTTTAAATAAATATTTCACTACTTTTTTAGCTTCGTTATAAATATTTTCTAAGTTTTTTTCAGTATCTGCTAAAATAATACTAAGTACTCTTTTATTTTGATTATCTTTAATAATAGTTCCTATTTCAAATATTTTAAAATGGGAATAGTTTTTAAAGTTAACATTCACAATATTCATTAAAGATAAACTTAAATCATCTCTTAAAATATTGTTTGTTTCTTTACCTAGAAGTTTTACATTATCTTTTTCAATATTAAGAGTCTTTAACATATCTGTATCATACCAAATATAACTATGTACTTCATGCATATCAAATTTGGTTGCTAATAACTTTTTAGCATCATATTCTTGGCTATATATTGTTTCATGCTCTGTTATGGTTAAATCAAGTTTTAATGGTTTAGGAGTAAAGTTTTCTAAGCCATAGATTCTAGCTATTTCTTCAATGATGTCTTCTTTGATTTTAATATCTTTGGTTGCTCTAAAGGTTGGGACGGTAACATCGTAATAATCTTTTTCAATCTCTACTTTAAAACCTAGAGTTTCTAAAATATTTTTAACCTCTTCATCTTCTAGAGTTTTACCCATGTAGATAGATAAAGTTTTCTTATCTAATAGAATTTGTTCTTCTTTTAATACTTTGGGATAGACATCTGTTAAGTTTGAGGCAATTACCATATAAGGGTTTTGTTCTTTTAATAGATAAGCTAATCTTTTAATAGCTAAATCCGTCATGTTTGGGTCTAAGCTTTTTTCGTAACGAGCAGAAGCTTCCGTTCTTAGGCCTAGTTTGGCAGCACATCTTCTAATAGATGCAGCATTAAAACAGGCACTTTCTAAGAAAACACTTGTTGTGTCTGGTAAGATTTCACTATCTAATCCTCCCATAACACCCGCTATACCAAAGTATTTATCTTCATTTTTAATCATTAGCATATCACTGGTAAGATTTCTTGTAATACCATCAAGGGTGGTATAAGTGTCCCCTTCATTTGCTAGACCTACTTCAATATTTTTTACTACCCTGGCATCAAAAGCATGCATAGGTTGGCCTAGTTCCATCATTAAATAGTTTGTTAAATCTACTAATAAAGATATAGAACGCATACCAACATAGTATAAAAATATTTGCATATCTAAAGGAGTTTCATTATTTTTAATGTTTTCTATTTTTAGACCAGTATAACGGTAACATAAGTTTTCATCTTTAATAACAATATCTAAATCTTCAGAATCACTTGTTATTTCTAATATATCGAGTGGTAATAATTCATGGTTTGTTATCGCACATATTTCTCTTGCTATACCATAATGTCCCCAAAGATCTGGTCTATTCGTAAGAGATTTATTATCAATTTCGACAATTATATCTTCTATAGGTAAGTATTCTTTAATATCGGTACCATTGATCCAGTCACTTGGTAAGTCTAAAATACCATCATGATTATCACTTATACCTAGTTCACGTCCACTACAGCACATACCATTTGATAATATTCCTCTTAGGGGTCTAGCTTTAATTTCCATGCCATCAATATGGCCACCAACTTTAACATAAGCTGTTTTTAGACCAACTCTGACATTTGGAGCACCACATACTACTTCTATTAATTCTTTATCGCCACAATCTACTTTTAAAATATGCATATGATCACTATCAGGATGAGGAATACATTCTTTAATTTCAGCGACTACTACATTATCAAAAGAATTTCCTTTGGTTTCCACTTTTTCAACTTCTGCTGTTCTTAGAGTAAAAGTGTCCCAAATATTTAACCAATCGATGTCTTCTCCATTTTTAATGTGACTTTTTAATTTATTACATGATATTAACATATAAATCCTCCTATTCTATATTAAATTCGCTTAAATAACGGATGTCTCCACTATTTAAAACGCGGATATCATTTATTTTATAACGCATCATAGCAAGTCTAGTAAGTCCAAAGCCAAAAGCAAAACCTGTGTACTCTTCTGGATCTATACCACCAGCTCTTAAAACGCTCGGATGAACCATACCACTACCTACCATTTCAATCCAGCCACTGTTTTTACAGGTAGGACAACCTTTTCCCCCACAAATAAGACATGACATATCCATTTCATAGCTTGGTTCCGTAAATGGGAAGAAGCCAGGACGAAGACGGACACGAACATCTTTGTGAAATACTTCTTTTAATAAATTTTGCATAACATACAATAGATTTTCAATCGTTATGCCTTTATCAATTACCATACCCTCTATTTGATAGAAAGTATTTTCATGGTTGGCATCTAAATCTTCATTTCTAAAAACACGTCCTGGAGCACATATACGTAATGGGGCTCCATAATTTTCCATCGCATGAATTTGATTATCACTTGTTTGGGTACGAAGAAGCATACCATTATCTAAGAAATAAGTATCTTGCATATCTCTGGCTGGATGGTCTTTTGGAACATTTAAAGCTTCAAAGTTATAATACTCTGATTCCATTTCGGGGCCTGAGACAACTGTGAATCCCATTCTTTTTAAAATATCGGTTATTTCATGAGCAATGATTGTTACTGGATGCAAGGAACCAGTTTTGATATCATAGTCTAAAGTATCATCAAATGATATTTCCACATCATTTTCTAAGCTTTCTAGTCTATCATTAATCATGCTTTCCATTTCTTTTTTGGTGTTGTTAATGAGACTTCCATATTTTTTCTTGTCTTCAATACTCATATCTTTTAGACTTGATAAAATACTGGATATTTCACTTTTTTTACCAACATATTCTGATTTAATATTTAGAATATCCGCTTCTTTTTTAGCACTTTCTAATTTGCTACTCAAATCATTTTTTAATTTTCTTAATTTTTCTTCCATTTTTGTCCTCCTAATCATTAAAAAAAGTCCTAGAACATTGGGGCGAAATTTATCCGTGGTACCACCCAATTTCTAGAACTTGCTAGCACTTACTCGTTTATAGCACGACATACTATTAAAACTCCTAAGCTGAATTTCATAACTATTTTTATCTAAAAGTAATTTCAGCCTATGTTACTTTTTCTCTAATTTAAGAACTAATAGTTATTACTTGAGACTTAATCAACGTTTTATAAAGCTATTTTAACAGAAAATGCTATTTAAATCAATTATAAATTAATAGAAAATTGATAATTTTTAATTTTGTAGAGTATATGGATTATTTATAGTTCCTTCTCCTTCAATAATGGATATTTCTGGTGATAGATAAAGTGTTGGTGTTACAGCATATGATTCACTTATAGAATTACTTTGAATATATCCTCCATATTCTGTTTTAAAAATGGCATATGCTAATCCGGGAACATCATCATCTATATTTAACAGCCATTCACCATTACTACTTTTATATAACCAGTCATTATTATAACACCCCGTTGCATACCAATTGAATATTTCTTTATTTAAGCATTCTTCTCTACTAATACTAGTTCCTCCACTCGTTGCGTAACCATAATCACTTGCATACATTAAAGCTATTTTCCCATTCCATGTAGTTGGGTTCCCTGAAGGTACTGCGGTTCTACGTTCTCTTTGATAGTAGATAGCTGGTGTTGCATCGGCATGGTTTCTACTGCCTCCTAATTTCCATTCTGCATTTGCTATAAAATTTTGTGTATTTTCTTTTATTCCGCTAGTCGAATAAGAACCTGTTCTATTTAAATAATCGCCGTTAAACATATCTTTTACACTAGATGTACTCCAATTATTATTCGGATCTACCCAACTATAGTCTCTACTACTATCCCATTCTGTATTACCTAATGAATTGCTTCTAATTAATTTTACTAATTTTTCTCCACTTATTCCATGACTATTTTCATTAAATATGCCTATAATTCGCCATAACTCACAAGTACTACTACTTGGATTATTATAATCATCACAATTAAAATAAACATAATTATTCGGATTTGCTCCTATATACCTTAAATTATTGTCTACTGTTCCATCATAAGCTAACATACCTTGGTTTTCTTCATAAGCATCCTCTATAACATCTGTAACAGATGATGCTTTCTCATCAAAATATAAATAACATTTAGTCCCTTTGGTAGTCAGTGGTACTACACTTAATGTCTGAGTTTCCATATCATAATTAAGTGTTGCATTTATATTTTCATCATTTACTGTACAATAACTTTTTTCACTATTAAATTCATACCCACTTATTGGTATTTCATTTGTTTGTTTATATTCTTCTCCTTCTGTTTGAATATATGCTCCAATTAAATTAAAATCGCTTAATTCATAGTTTATTGTTCCATTTACTAAAGGCATAGACTCAGTTATTTTATATTTTGCTTTCGTAAACGTAAGTATTATAGCACTAAGTATTAATACTATTATTACTCCTATTAATATATTTCTTTTTACATGACTTCTTTTTAATACCTCAAAATTCATAACTTACTCTCCTCCGTGAAGTTCTACTTCATTTCTATTTGTGATTTTATAAGCTATGATATGGTGAGTTTATCTAGCTTATATAAAAATTATAAATCTGGGTATATTAAAAGTCAAGAAAAATAACACAATTTTCGCCATTAAAAATTATTAACTAATTTTAATGAGAAAATAAAGTGTGGTGAATTGTATGGATTATAATATTCGATTATTAGAGTTAAGAAGCGATTTAAATTTAACTCAAGATGATATAGCAAAAGTTTTAAAAATTAGTCGAAGTACTTATAAAGATTATGAACTTCAAACAAGTATCATACCTATCAAGCATTTAGTAACTTTAAGTGATTTTTATCATGTATCAATAGATTATATTCTTGGTTTAACTTCCACTCAACAATATAAACAAACTTACGAAGTAGATAAAATTAAAGCTGGACAAAGATTAAAGGAGTTTCGTAAGGAACATAAACTTACGCAAGTTAAGTTAGCTAATATTTTGAATACTACTTTTTCTTCTATTGCTTTTAATGAAAAAGGAAGAAATTTAATTGCAACTCCTTTTCTTTATACTATTTGTAGTAAATATTATATTAGTGCTGATTATTTACTTGGAAAGGTAGACATGCCTAAATATTTAAAATAAAAAGTTATTGACTATTTTTAGAATTGTAGTCAATAACTTTTTTCTTACTCTAACCAATTATAAAGTTCTGTTAAAATTTCATCATTTTCACAGGCTTCATATCTTTCTATACTATTTTCGGCAGTGATAAATTTAAGCCAACGATTGATATCACTACTATTATCTAACTCTTGAATGCGATTTAAGTCTATAATTCTAATTTTTAGTAAATCGGCTAGACTTTTATCTGCGGGATCATCAGTATTTTGTAAATAATTTTCTTCTATTATTTCCCCTTTATGAGGTGGATTTTTAGTAAATCTTAATTCTAATAGTTTACCTGCTTCATCAATTACCGAACCATATAAGATGTGAATAATAAAATCATCATTTTTGGCATTATAAATATTAATTCTAATGGCATAATCATCATATCGAAGTATAATATCACTCGTAAAACCGTGTTTATCAATATCTATATGATTGAGTATTCCTTTATAAAGGATTTCTTCTTTTTTATTAATAATTTCTTCATTTATATTTAGAAATGTTTTTAGAAAATATTTTCTTTGTTTTTCATTATCGGGATGAATTAATACTTGCTGTAAAACCACTTCATTCATTAGTTCAATAAAATTATCCATTCTTTTCCTCCTTTCATCTGTAATATACAGAATAATCAGAAAGAAAGCAAATTACCAATTTACCTAGTTTCACCGGTGAAATTAACGAATTGGTAGACGAAATTAGTATATTTGGTCGGTGAATTTAATAAAATTTGTTTTTTTAGAAAATTTGCAAAATAGAATATTTTTTTAAATAAAATAAAAAACAAGGGGTTTAGCCTTGTAATTTATTAATAGTTTTCTGCTTTAAGTTCCATAAAGCTTTGTGGATGAGCACATACTGGACAAACTTTTGGAGCTTCTGCACCAACATATACATGTCCACAGTTGCGACATACCCATACAACTTCTTCACCACGAGCAAATACTAAATGGTCATCAATATTACCTACTAATTTTAAGTATCTTTCTTCGTGATGTTTTTCTATAGCTGCTACCCCTTCGAAAAGATTAGCAATACGGTCAAATCCTTCTTCTCTTGCTACTTCAGCGAATTCTTTGTACATTTCTGTCCATTCATAATTTTCCCCTTCAGCAGCATCATGTAAGTTTGTTAAAGTATCAGGAATTTTACCTCCATGTAATTCTTTGAACCACATTTTTGCATGTTCTTTTTCATTGTTAGCAGTTTCTTCAAAAATAGCTGCGATTTGTTCATATCCATCTTTCTTTGCTTGTGATGCATAATAAGTATACTTATTTCTTGCTTGTGATTCACCAGCAAAAGCAGCCATTAAGTTAGCTTCTGTTCTTGAGCCTTTTAATTCCATAATCATTACCTCCGGTTATTATTATAGCTAATTTTTGTTAAAAAGTAAACCTTGAAATGAGTTCTTTACACCAAAAGAAAAAATGCTATTTAAGCATTTTTGTCCTTTATTAATGGGTCATCAAATTCATCGCTCGTATATACTTCAACAGAAGGATGAACTTCGACTTTTTTCTCCTCTTTTAGGGGAGTTATTGGAGTTACTTTGTTTTTTTCTTTTTCATGAGGTGTATTTGCATCAACTAAATAACCTATTAAAGCAAAAATTAAAATTAAAGAAATTACTAGAAACCATATATAATTGTCTAATAAAAATGCAATTAATGTATCCACTTCTAACCTCCTAATTTTATTTTATGCAAATATTTTAAGAAATACTTATATTTCCACTTTTAGGGATAATATGAATCCAAGTGTTACCATCATTAACGGTAATTTCTGTTCCATCTTCATAACGATATACGGTCTGAGACGACCTAGAATCTTTTTCCCAGGTTATAGGAATACTTTTTCCTTCGGTAATAAAGTATCCAGTTCCACTACCAATATTATCTAAGTCTTGGCGGCCTTTATCATCACCCGTAATAGTAGTATTTCCTACTTGATATGTTATAATATTTTTAACAGTATATTGTTCTTTCGTTTCATAATCAGTGTGTTCTTTATTATTAACGTATTGTTTATAAACTTTCGCTTCACTATCATATACATAATTTGTTGTAGAACTACTAGAATATTTTAAATCAATATTGATTGCATCAGTAGCATCACTTGGTAATTCTACGGATGTAGCACTATAATCTAATAATAAATCTTTATTGGTTTCTTTTCTATAACCTAACCTATCTACTAAGTTTGCTAGTTCACTTAAATTGGTAAAAGCTGTATGTTCGGTATTTACGCCACTAATTTTTTGTCTAAAGAAATAAGGAGAACTATAAGTTAGACCATTTAAGTTATCTATATCTAGCGTAGATATATCACTTTGGGCTTGTGGAGACCAACCCCAGTGAACATAATAAGCATCGTTTTCTAAAACATAATCTATATAATAATGTCTAGCACTACGAACATTTCCTACTACTTCATTAGTTTTGTCTTTAAATAAAGCTAAGTATCTAGTTATTCCACCTTCAACTACCATTTCATAAACTAAATAGGCATCTTGCAAGCCTGTGTGATATGGTCTTGCTGCACCAATATTGTTAATCATAACGGCATAGGGTCTAGAAGTACTATTTAAATCTACTACTTGAACAGTAGGTTCATTTGTCTTTTCTTCTTTAGGTTCTTCTTCTTTATTTTCTTTCGTATCTTTACCGGTTAGTAAAATAACACTGGTAATTATGCCACCAATTAGAAGAATGGCAGCTGCTATAATAATAATTAAATTTTTCTTTTTTATTTTTCTTAATTTCATTTTTACTACACCTCAATTGTATTTTAAGTATAGCACAAAAATTAGGCTTTGAATAGGTTATTTTTTGAAGATATACTTATTCTATTTGTAAAATTTGAAGATAAACAAAAAAAGATGATTATAAGCATTATTGTACTATATCATCTTTTAAAATATGATTGCCATTATTTATAGGGATACCTATACGAGATAAATAACTAGCAAAATTATGCGATAGTTCCTCTCTATAAAATGGTTTGATACTTGATACATATTTTTCTCTAACAAATTGTGACATATCAGCTGTAAAAAAATATTTTAAATCAATTATAAAAGAGTCGATTAGGGAATTTTGCAACTTAGTTTCTTCATCAAGACTAACAACATAATATCTCGGCTTTTCACCGTTTATGTATGGCTTTAAAGCTTTTTCTTTTTTTATTGTTTCTGTTTGAATTCCCACAAAATCTAAATAAGTCCCATCTTTGAATTGCTCTAGTAAAAATAAAGGAGCAACTAAACCCGATAAAACCGAATTAGGATTTTTATCGTATAATCTTTCTAAATCACAAGTTTGAGATAATACAACTACATATGAAAATTTTACTTCATCAACAGAAACATCATTTTCATTAACTTGAATGTTCCTAAATAATTTAATTTCTTTATAAATATCTCCTTGCTCAATTAACTTATTTAAATTAATTCTTTTTTCAATCATTATTTAAATTTAATACTCCATTTGCTTGCTGTTGCACTTTTTATAGTATATTCATTAGCAAATTTTTCTTGGCATTTTTCAATTTTGACATTTGTAAATTTTTGATTATTTAAGTTTGTTTTTTCACTTGCTGATATAAAACTTGGTTTCTTTTCTGTATGATATTCAAAATCGTTTTTAAATATGTCCGATAAAAATATTTTATTTTCCATTCATTTCATTCCTTAATTTATCATCAATACAATTTTCAAATATTGATATACTTTTTTCGTGAATTGTTTCCAATATTTTTTCTACATCTTCTTGTTCTACCATAGAATTTGTAAATCCATCAATATCTATCAAAAATATTTTTTTCATTAAATCAGCGGGCATATTTCTATTTGGAATACCATATTGTAATCTACAAAGTAGGTCATTTTCGTTATCTAGTTTAAATTCTACTGTTTGTAATTGTTGTAGAATATCTTCATATTTAATAAAATTATTGCTAAATAATAAATTCGTATTTATATATCCTGCCCATTCAAAAATATCTCTTTTTTCTTTTACTGGGAGTTTTATTAAATTGACATATCTTAACCCAATTCTGTTAAATGTTTTAATATTGTAATCATCTTTTAATGATAAAATTATTTTTTCTAATACTGGTTTTATTTTTGAAAAAGATGTATATTTTAGTGTTTCATATATTATAGTATCACTGCTAATAGTTATTCTTTCGTTACGGTCAGCATTATACAACACATTTCTGATCTTTGTTTCAGGATCAGACAAAATAGGTTCTGGAATATCTGAATCTTTATTAATTAAAATATTTCTATTTTGAATATCTAATTTTTCCATAATTGGAAAATCATTAGTCAGTAATTTTAAAATATCATCATATTTTCCTTCTTCTAGATTTGTTCCCAAATCTAGTCTAATTAAGAAATTACTAATATAGTTCCTTTTATATACTCTTCTCATATAAAACCCTCCTTCCATTTTAGGTAGTGTGCAAAGTTTTTGCAACTTCTACCCATTTTTCTCTTTATTTATCTATATTTTTCTATATTTTTACTGTACCCCTCTATTTTTTGAAGTACTTTTTATATAGAAATGATTATTTTCATCTATCA
>DVJF01000056.1 GCA_018716965.1 Candidatus Caccenecus avistercoris
TGATAGATGAAAATAATCATTTCTATATAAAAAGTACTTCAAAAAATAGAGGGGTACAGTAAAAATATAGAAAAATATAGATAAATAAAGAGAAAAATGGGTAGAAGTTGCAAAAACTTTGCACACTACCAACTATTTTATGGAGGAGAAATATGGAAAATATTATATTAACAGGTGATAGACCAACAGGAAGATTACATTTAGGCCATTATCTTGGCTCTTTAAAGAGAAGAGTAGAACTACAGAATTCTGGTAAATACTCTAAAATCTTTGTTGAAATTGCTGATTCACAAGCATTAACAGATAATGCTCATAATCCTGAAAAAATAAGACAGAACGTTATAGAGGTTGCATTAGATTATTTAGCTTGTGGAATTGATCCTACTAAAAGTACGATCTTTGTGCAATCACAAGTTCCAGAATTATGCGAACTTACTTTTTACTATTTGGATTTAGTTACTTTATCAAGATTGCAACGTAATCCAACAGTTAAAGAAGAAATCAAATTAAGGAATTTTGAAACTAGTATTCCGGCAGGATTTTTGACTTATCCTGTAAGTCAAGCAGCTGATATTACCGCTTTCGATGCTAATATTGTACCAGTAGGTGAAGATCAATTACCTATGATTGAACAAACAAGAGAAATTGTTAGAAGTTTTAATAGCTTATATGGCGAAACTTTAGTTGAACCACAAGCATTACTACCAGATAATAATACTTGTAGTAGATTGCCTGGTTTAGATGGAAAAGCAAAAATGAGTAAATCATTAGGAAATTGTATTTACCTATCTGATGAACCAGAAGTGATTCAAAAAAAAGTTATGAGTATGTTTACTGATCCAGGACATTTAAGAGTAGAAGATCCAGGAAAAGTCGAAGGAAATCCAGTATTTATATACTTAGATGCTTTATGTACTGATGAACATTTCAAAAAATATTTGCCTGAATATAATAATTTAGATGAATTAAAAGCTCACTATGAGCGTGGTGGATTAGGAGATGTCAAAATTAAAAGATTCCTTAATTCAGTTATTCAAGAAGAATTAGCTCCAATTAGAGCTAGAAGAAAACAGTATGCGCAAAATATTTCAGAAGTTTATAAAATTTTACAACAAGGTAGCGATAAAGCTAGAATAGTTGCAGCTCAAAAAATGAAAAAAGTTAAAAAAGCTATAGGAATTAATTATTTTGAAGATTTAGACTTAATAAACGAGCATGTTCAAAAATATCAATCTTTAAATGAAGAAGAAGGCAAAAAAATCAAATAACACAAAAGAGGATTTGATATGGATTTTGTTTTTTGTCAATAGATTGAGCCACGTCTTTTAGGCGTGGTTATTTGTTATTATTTTAAATTTCAAAATTAAAACAAGACCTAAATAATGTGTAAAAATATTTTTAAAAAGAAAAAAAGCCCTTAAATAAAGGCTTTCAAAGACATATGGTGCTGAATGACCGGATTGAACGGTCCTCTGATGCTTACCATGCATCTGTTTTACCACTAAACTAAATCAGCATAACCAAATTATAACAAATATATAGTTTTCATGCAATATCTATGTTATAATTTATGAGAAAGTTGGTGATAATGTGCTAGTACCAAATCATGTTGCTATAATTATGGATGGAAATGGTAGATGGGCTACTAAAAAGGGGCTTGAGCGTAGTGCTGGACATTTAGAAGGAAGTAGGACACTTGAAAAAATTTTATTTCACGCGATGGATATGGGTGTAAAAATTTTAAGTGTTTATGCTTTTTCAACAGATAACTTTAAAAGAGATAGAAAAGAAGTAGATTATTTAATGAATTTGGTAGTTAAATTTTTTCGGTCGAAGCTAGATAAGATTAATAAAAGAAATATTAAAGTTTTGGTTTCAGGAAGAAAAGAACATTTAAATATCGATGTTATAGAAGCGATAGAAAAGATTGAGCGAGTTACAATCGATAATAAGAGTGGAATACTTAATATTTGTCTTAATTATGGCGGACAAGAAGAAATTGTTGATGGTGCTATAAAGTTAGCCCATGATATTAATAATGGGTTAGATATAACTTCTTTTACAAAAGAAGATTTTAGAAGATATTTATATCATGATTTACCGGAAGTCGATTTACTTATTCGAACTGGTGGAGAGCAACGACTTAGTAATTTTATGCTTTATCAATTAAGTTATACGGAGTTTTATTTTACTAATACTTTATTTCCTGATTTTGATAAATCAGAATTTAATAAAGCATTATTTATGTATGAGAACCGTGATAGACGTTTTGGAGGACTTCATGAAGAGAATCGCTAGTTTTTTAGATAAGCATCGGGTTTTGTTAGTGTTTTTGATTTTAGCTTTGGTGGTAATCGTTTATTTAGGAGTGAATTCTTATTTGTTTTTTCATCATGATTTTCTAAAATTAGAATGTACAGAAGAAATAGATGAAGAGTATTGTTATCATGACGATATAGAAATACTTAAAGATCCCGAAAAAAGTAAAGAGGCTTTTTTTCTACAATATGAAGATTTAATTTTAGATTTACAAGAAGAATATCATTTAGCTGATTTTAATTATTATACGGCTTATTATTATTTTGTAGCAGCCAGACTTAATTATCAAATTACAGGTAGTGAGAAAATATTACAAGATTTTTTTCTAGATTATGTAAATACCTATCAATTAGAAGATTTTTATTTGGAGAATAACTTTTATTTTAATTTATTTTATCGTTATAAAATTAATTAAATTGTGGGAAAAAACTTTTCCTTTTTAGGGTTTTGTAGTATAATGATTTTAGTTTGTAATGGGGAGGACGACTATGAAATTTAAAATATCGGCAAAAGATCTTTTGATGTTTGTTATTTATTGTATTTTATTATTATATTTATGTGCTATAGCTGTTTTAAATTTCTCATCTTTTATTAATGAAGGTGAATTCTATGGGCTACTTCCTTTTGAAGCTTTTTCTGGTGATTATATTGTTATAACATTATTTATGTTTGTTATTGCTTTAATACTTATATTTACTAGTGTGTCTTCTTATATTTTTAATAAAGAAAAGGGAAAAGGTTTTGGCATTAAGGTAGGAGAAAAACAAGAGAGTGGTTATGCAAGATGGAGTACTGATAAAGAGATTAAAAATGATACGAATGTGGAAAAAGTAGACCCAAAGGCTGATACATTAAGTGCAGCGGGAATTCCTTTAATTAATAATGGAAAAGAAATTTGGGTGGATAACGGAGAGTATCATAACTTAGTAATTGGTTCTACTGGTTCTGGTAAAACACAAACAGTGGTTAAACCGATGGTAAACTTGCTTGCTAAAAAAGGGGAATCCATGATTATTACTGACCCTAAAGGTGAAATTTATAAATATGCGGCTTCGGCTTTAAAAGATAGAGGATATAAAATTATTGTGTTAAATTTCCGGGAACCGGCTCATGGTAATGCTTGGAATCCTTTAACTCTTCCTTATCGTTATTTTAAAGAGGGCAATAAAGATAAATCAACAGAGTTATTAGATGACGTAGCTTTAAATATCTTGTATGATCAAACAAAGAAAAGTAGTGATAGTGATTTCTGGGAAAAGAGTGCTGCGGACTATTTCTCTGGTTTAGCTTTAGGATTATTTTATGATGCTAAAGAAAAAGAAGTTAATTTAAATAGTATTAATTATATGAGTAGTGTTGGAGAAGAGCGGTATGCAACAAGTAATTATATTAAAGAATATTTTAATTTAAAAGGACCAGAATCTAGTCCTTATATATTCGCATCGAATACAATTAATGCTCCAAATGAGACAAAGGGTGGTATTTTATCGACTTTTAGACAAAAGATTAGATTATTTTCTTCTAGAGAGTCTCTTAGTGAGATGCTTGCTTATAGTGATTTTAATATGCAAGATATTGGTAGAGAAAAAACCGCAGTATTTATGATTATTCATGATGAGAAGAAGACTTATCATTCATTAATGACCATTTTCATTAAACAATGTTATGAAACATTAATTGATGTTGCTCAAGAAAATGGTGGGAAACTTCCTTTTAGAACGAATTTTATTTTGGATGAGTTTGCTAATATGCCACCACTAAAAGACGTCGATTCTATGGTTTCGGCAGCTCGTTCTCGTGATATAAGATTTACCTTTATTATTCAAAACTTTGCCCAATTAAATGATGTATATGGAAAAGAAGTAGCGGAGATTATTAAAGGTAACTGTGGTAATTTAGTATATTTAATATCTACTGAGTTAGCTGCTTTGGAAGAAATATCAAAAATGTGTGGGGAAGTTAAATCGAAAGAAAAAGATAAAACAGCATCAACTCCACTAGTAACCGTATCTGACTTACAAAAATTAAAATTGTTTGAAGCAATTATTATTCGCTTAAGAAAAAACCCTTTTAAAACTAAGTTAGAGCCAGATTTTAAGATGGATTGGGGAATAACAAGAGAAGAAGCTCCTTATCCAACTAGAGAAGTTAAAAAAATTGAATTATTTGATTTAAAGAAATATGTTACGGAAGAAAAAAGAAAACAAATGATGAGTAATTTAGAAAATAGTGAAGGTAATGCGAATCCATTTAGTAGTAATTTTGGTAATCCGTTTACAACGGGTGGAATGATGAATCCTTTTGCTACACCAAATACTAATCCTACTATGGGTCCAGGTAGTTCAGCAGTAAATAATACTGTTGCTTCTAATCCATTTAGTAATAATGCTATGTTTAATAAACCAATGAGTAGTTTATCTGATATGGATATCGATCAAATGATGAAAGATATTGATCGAAGATTAAAAGAACTTGATGAGGAAGAAGCTAGACAAAAAGCTGAATTAGAGAAAAATTCACAAACTAAGCCAGAAGATGCAGAAGCACCATCTACAAGGGTTGATCTTCCTAGAGAAATAGAAGAAGCAAAAGGGGTAGTCGAAACACCGGTTGCAGAACAGCCAAAAGTAGTAGATACTCCAAGGCAAACGGTTATGGAGGAAGAAAAAATTACTTCTAAACCAGTTTCCGATGGTATGGCAACTCGGCCTGCTCAAGAGAATAAACCTAAAATTAATGTGGATGCTGATAGTATTATTGTTAATGATAATGTTATAACGGATGATGAATTTTTTGATGATTTCTTCAATGAATAAAAATAAGGCTATTTCATTAAGTCTTATTTTTTTAATGACATACAATACAGTGTGAGGCGTATGAAAAGATTAAGTATTAAAGATTATTACAAAAACATGGGAACATTGATAGACATAGAGCATCCACTTGATTATGCTAGTTTTCATCATCCTGATAGTATTAATATACCTTATGAAAAATTAATGCTTAATTATAAAACTTTATTAGATAAAAATAAGCGCTACTTTATTATATGTAATAAGGGGACTAAATCTCGTAAAGCAGTAAGTATACTGGAGTTTTATGGCTATGATGTTACCCAAATGAGTTATGAATGATTGATGCTGTAAAGTATCAATTTTTTCTTGCAATATAATAAAACGTGTGGTATATTATAATTGTATTAGTACATATAATACAATTAAGGAGAGATAAAATGATTGAAATTAAAAATTTATCAAAAAGTTTTAATGGTAAAGATTATGTCTTAGAAGGGCTTAATTGTAAAATCAAAGATAATGCTATTTATGGTTTGGTAGGTGCTAATGGAGCAGGAAAGTCTACTCTTTTAAGGCTTATTAATAGCATTTATACTCCAGATGAAGGTAGTATTTTGATTGATAATGAGCTTGCCTATGACAATGAAGCATTAAAACAAGAAATGGTTTTTGTGCCAGATGATTTGTATTTTTATTCTGGTTATACTTTAATGGATATGGCAGAGTATTATAAGTCGATGTATCATAATTTTGATATGAAATATGTTGTTAATACGGCTAATTCTTTGAAGTTAAATCCAAATGCTAAGATTAGTAGTTTTTCTAAGGGAATGAAAAGACAATGTGCTTTAATTTGTGCGTTAGCTACGAATGCTAAGTATATGTTTTTTGATGAAACTTTTGATGGATTAGACCCAGTCGTAAGAAAATATTTTAAGAAATTACTTGCAGATGTGATGTCGCGTAAGGATACGACTATTATTATGACTAGTCATAATTTAAGAGAGTTGGAAGATATATGTGATAATTTAGGATTATTATATAAAGGTAATATTTTATTTGAAAGTGATATTGATACTTTAAAAACAAATATGTTTAAAGTTCAAATATCGTTAAAAGAGGATTTTGATAAGAAAACATTTAAAAAGTTAAAAATTTTATCTTATAAAAAGGTTGGAAGTGTTGCTACTTTAATTATTGATGAAGAAGGAAAAGATAGTAGAAAGTATTTGGAAAGTTTACATCCCGTTATATTAGATTATTTACCACTTACTTTAGAAGAAGTATTTATTTATCAAATGGAGGCGTTAGGTTATGAATTTGAAAGCGTGCTTTAATTTTAATTTCTTTAAAGAAAATATTCGGAAATCTAAAGGGTTATTAGCATTCTTACTTGGGGTTATTCCGATTATTAATATTATTTATTTAATTATTTTACTTACTACTGGTAATAGTAATTTGTTAGTTTTTAATGAATTAAGTTTGCTAACTTATGCGGGAATGATATTTATTCCGTTATCCTTATCTGTGACTTTATTTGGCTTTATTTTAAAAAAGAAAAGTGTCGACTTTGTAATGTCAAAGCCAATTAGTAGAAGAAGTATTTATATGACCAATACTTTAGGTGGTATTTTAATTCTTTTAATTTTCATGATAATAAACACTTTAATATTTGGGTTGTTCGGCTTAATATTTGAGAGTTTAACCATTCCTTTTGGCTTATTAGTAGATTACTTTTTATTCTGGTTTATTTCTTATGTATTCATGTTTACTGTTACCAATTTAGCAATTATTTTATCAGGAAACTTAATTACCAGTATTGTTGTTGCTTTAATCATTCTTTTAATTGTTCCTTATTTAAATGGTATAAATTATTTAACTCATGATTATTATTCTGGAGATAACTATATTGTTTGCAATACTGAAGAATGTATGCCAGATAATTATTATTGTTATAATGACTCGGATTGTGAGGAACATTTACTGGATAATGAGTACAATTTATATTATGGAAAATTAATGACTTATAACTTTACGGCACCACTAGCTATGTTAAATGGGGCAGCTAATGAGAATGATACCTTTTATAATTCCATGAGTTTAATTAAAATGGTTGTCCTAAGTGTTATTTACTCTGTAATTGGTTACTTTGCTTTCAAAAGAAGAAAAATGGAAAATAATGAAACAAGTTTTAAAAATTCCTTTGCTCATTATCTGGTAAAAGGAATTACACTTTTCCCAGTTTGTTTAGTAACGTATGCAATTATTGAAGGGGCGGGTGCTATAGGTTGGTTAATATCTATAGTAGGTATCATTATTTATTCTGTTGTCTATGACTTGATTACTCGAAGAGAAATATATAAACCATTTAAATCATTCATAATAAGTGCTTTATTATTCTTTCTGTTTACGGGAGTATATGCGCTAAACTTTGAAGTATTTGATAATCCTGAAAAAGTAATTAAAAAGGTTGACTCTATTACTTATGAGGGAATGAAAATAACGGATAAAGATTTAATTAATAGTATTATTAAATCGTTACTTGATGAAAATAAAACAGGAAGTGGTTATGTTTATAACTTTATATTTACATCTGGAAATACAAAGTATGAAGTAACCGCGGATATTAATGAGACTTTAAATAGCTTACTTCAAGATGAATTAAATATTTGGAATAAAGAAAAAATTAAAAAGGTTGATTTTAACCGAATTCATTATATTGAATATAATAATACAATGATTCCTGTTACTAAAGAACTTAAAAATATAATTAAAGATAATATTAATAAAATAGACGAATTTGATATTGATAGTTTATCCAATACCGATACATTATTCCTATATAGTTATCATAACCATCATTATGAAAGCATTATGATACCTATTAAATTAAGTGAAGAATTATTTAATAAAATAATAACCTATCAAAATGAATTATTTATTAAATATCCAGAAAAAACAAATTATGAAACATATTATGATTTATTTGCTTACGAAAGTGATTTATTTACAGATGAAGATTATTATGTATTTAATTATGTGATAAGAAGTAATATTGATAAATTTATCAATTATTTACGAAATGATAATAAGATAGATGTAAATAAAGATTTAGCTTATATTCGAGCTTATGATTTAATGAAAGAATATACGATTACCATTAGTGATATTACAGCCTTTAAAGAAGAATTTGATAGCTACAAAGAAAATTTAAAAGATAATCAAGAATTTGAGTCTTTGCTTAATGAGTTTAGAGAAATGCAAGCTGATGGAGTGTATTCTTATGAATATTAGTATTGACTATACAAAAAGGGAGCCAATATATGAACAAATTGTAAGAGAAGTAGAAAAATTAATAACACTAGGAGTTTTAACTCCAGGTAGTCAAATTCCTAGTGTTCGAGCTCTTGCTTATGATTTGGGAATAAATCCTAATACGGTAAAAAAAGCTTATGATATGTTAGAAGAAAATGGGCTTATTATTTCGAAATCAACAAAGGGGACTTTTATTAGCGATGATGTTAGTATGGCTAAAAAGCAGAAGATAGAGGAACTAATGGAAAAAATACAAGATATTATCAAAGAATTAGAAAGTTATGGTTTAACAAGAGAGGAAATAATAAATAGGTTGAAGTAAAATGATGATAGTTTATAATGTAGTAATGTTTTTATGTTTACTTTTTAGTGTTTATTTTGGGATAACTTGTTTGTTTGCTTTTAAAAGAAAGAAAGTAAATAATCAAAATAATAAATGGCATAAATTTGGAATACTTATTCCTAGTCGAAATGAAGAAGAAGTAATAGGGGATATTTTGGATAGTTTAGATAGACAAGATTATCCTAAAGATTATTATTCTATTTATGTTATTCCTAATAATTGTACGGATAAGACTAGGGAAGTTGCTATAAATAAAAAGGCTCAAATAATTGATATTGATATTCCGGTAAAAAGTAAGGGAGAAGTGTTAAATTATACTTTTCAATATTTAGAAAATACGGATATAGATGCTTATGTTATATTTGATGCCGATAATATTGTTGATAGAAATTTTTTACAAGCGATGAATGAAGAATTAAATAATGGGTATCAAGTAGTGCAAGGATTTCGGGATGCTAAAAATCCTAATGACAATTATTTAACTGGTGGGTATACGATGTTTTATTACATCCAAAATACTTTTTTAAATCAATCTAGAAGAAATCTTAATATGTCAGCGGTTATTAATGGGACGGGATTTTGTGTTTTAAAAAGTGTCATTGATGAATATGGATTTTCAGTTAAAACATTAACCGAAGATAGTGAGTTTACAGGGCTCTGTGCTCTTAGAGGAATAAAAATTGGGTATGCTAGTAGGGCAATTACTTATGATGAACATCCAACTGATTTTAAAGTTTCTTGGAAACAGAGGAAGAGATGGAGTAGTGGCTCACTTGCTTGTTTAACTAGATATGGTACCAGTTTATTTAAGAATTTTGTTCATAATAATAGTTTTGTTTCTTTTGATTGTCTTCTTTATTACTTAGCACCGGTTATTCAGGTTGTTTCTTTTATCTTACCACTTATTGTTATGATATCTAAGCTAATTTATGGATTATTTAATGGAGTTTTAATTCTGGATATATCTAGTGTAATTTTCTTTGTTCTTTTCTATTTAGCTAGTATTATTTTAAATATTTTTGTTATAGTAATGCTTCATAAAAAAGTGAGGGATTACTATAAAGGTATATTTGGCTTTTCCCTTTTCCTTTTATCTTGGATACCAATTAATTTGATTTGTATGATTCATCCAACGAAAAAATGGGAACCAATTAAACATAAAAAGTTAGTGGAAGTAAAAAGCTTTCTTAATTAAGTCGACATATTTTTCTTAAAACTATAATAAAAATAATATTTAAGAGTTGACTAAACTTGGATTTTTGATATAATTAATTTAGAAGGTGAATGTATGAAGAATATAAATAAGAAGGGTTTTACTTTAGTTGAATTATTAAGTGTTATAGTTATTTTATCGGTTATTGTTTTAATTGCGACTAATGCCGTAGTGCCAATGGCAGATAGTGCTAAAAAACAAGTATTAGCTATGGAAGCTAATTCTTTAGTAAAAGCAGCACAAACTTTGTATATACAAGATGGTTCTTCTAATTCAAAATGTTATACTTATGAGGAAATTATTAATTCGGGTTTGATTGAAAAAAATGATGATGCTTATACAGGAAGTATTTCAATAGAAGTAGATGAAAGCGGTAATTATGTTTATAAAATATGGCTTTCTAGTGGACAATATATGATTAGTGGTATAACACCAGATGTTACTAGTGATGATGTTGTAGCGTCTGCTGATAATGCTTCTACAACTTGTAGTGCTAATTAATCTAGTGAAAAGCTAGATTTTTTAAATATTTTTATTTATAATATGGATGGGTGGTAAAAATGATTATAGGATCACATGTTTCTTTTGGAAGTAAAGGATTACTTGGAAGTGTAAAAGAAGCAATAGGATATGGTGCTAATACGTTTATGTTTTATACGGGAGCACCACAAAATACACTTCGAAAACCAATTGATATGGAAAGTACGAAGGAAGCTTGGCAACTTATGAAGGATAATCATATTGACATTAATACGGTTATTTGTCATGCTCCTTATATAGTTAATTTAGCGAATAATTTGGATGAGAAAAAATATGATTTTAGTATTAATTTTCTTATTCAAGAGATTAAAAGATGTGAGGAAATGGGCATAAAATATATTGTTTTACATCCAGGTTCTAGTGTTGGTATAGAAAGAAATATAGCTATAGATAATATTGTTTATGCCTTAAATATGATTTTAAAACAAGATAATAGTGTGATGATTTTATTAGAGACGATGGCTGGAAAGGGTACAGAAGTTGGTTGTACTTTAGAAGAAATTGCTTATATTATTAATCATATTGAAAAGAAAGAGTTAATTGGTGTTTGTATTGATACATGCCATTTAAATGATGCGGGATATGATATGGCAAACTTTGATCTTTTTTTGCAAGAATTTGATAGTAAAATTGGCATTCATTATATTAAATGTGTTCATGTTAATGATAGTAAAAATATTTTGGGAGCTCATAAAGATAGACATGCTAATGTTGGATACGGATTAATTGGGTTTGATAATTTATTAAAAGTTATTAATCATGATAAATTAAAAGATGTTCCTAAAATACTTGAAACACCTTATATTGGAGATAGCGATGATGATAAAAAAAGATTATATCCTCCTTATAAATTTGAAATTGAGATGATAAAAAAGGGAATATTTAATAGTAATATGATGAATGATATAAGAGGGTATTATAAAAAGTAAAAAGTTCTGTTAATCATTAGTTAAAATGATACCGATTTAACTTTAAAGAAGAGAGTACGAATTTTGTTTTGAAGTAGAATGATAAAAGAAAATAACTACTTAGTAAAGGGTAAAATGAACTCTTCGAGCCCTTTGACAAAGCAGTCATTTTCTTTTTTTAAGTATCTAACAAAACAAAAGCAGAAATATAAACGTTATTTGTGCATTAATATTGCTTGTACTCTTTCATCTCTTTCTTTTAAAACTTGTTCAAGTT
>DVJF01000057.1 GCA_018716965.1 Candidatus Caccenecus avistercoris
AAACCTATATAATTAGGTTTTTAAATCTTATAGGAAAATACACGCATTTCGTGTATTTTTAAAATAAGTTCTTGACGAACGTATGTATTTGCAATATAATTCTATTATCAGGGGTGATAATGATTATGAAAATATATAAAGCTTATTAATTTCATTTGTATCTGGCTAAAGAACAATAATTATCAAGAAAAATAAGTGGTTTAAAGAGGGATTGAAAAGTTACAACAATTAAATTAAAATGGAATTATAAAATAAATAAAAGAAGTACGGAAGGCGGCAGGTTGGGTTCGGAAGTAAGGTCTGTGATGTATAAAAAATACAGCAGAAAAAGCTAACCGTGAGGTTAGTACGAATTAACGAAAGTTAATTCGTATGTTCTATGGGATCTAGCATAAAATTATAGGGGTGAAGTTTATGCAGATTAGAAAAAGTTTGAAAAATTTTTTGTGTAGTCAAGATTATTATATTGATTTATTTGGAAATTGTTTGCATGTTTATTATTACTTGGAACTATTAAGTTTGAGTGATGAAGTAATTGAACTTAAACTTTCTGAATTTATATTAAAGGTAAGTGGTCATAATTTAGTAGTATCGAATATGGATAAACATGAAATCTTGATTAAAGGAGAAATTTTAGATTTGAGGTTTATTAGATGAAACACTATTTGCTTATTCGCATAAAAACACCCAAAAAAACAAGTCTTTTGCTTAAATTAAACCGGCTAAATGTTGATATAAAAGATATTGTTTATGAGAAAGATGGTCTTTGTTTTTCGATTCTAGAAAGTGATTTAAAAAGAGTACGAAAATATTTAGTTAGTTATCAGGCCGAAGTAATTGATGAGACCGGAATATATAAATTAAAAAAAGAGCTTAAGAAAAATAATCTTATTATTACCGGGATTGTATTTGCCGTGATAATTTTTCTTATATTAACGAATTTAATTGTGAAGATTAATGTTATTCATGAAGATGCAAGTTTGCGAGAATTAATTATGGACTCCTTAAAAGAAGCTGGAGTAACTACTTTAAGTTTTAAGAAAAGTTATGAGGAGTATGAAGAAATCATTGAAAGTATCAAAGATAAATATCCGGATAAAATTGAATGGTTAGAAATAGATGTTGAGGGGATGGTACTTAACGTAAGAGTCGAAGAACGGATTATTAATGAGTATCAAAAAGATTATAGTACTTGTCATTTAGTAGCTAGTAAATCCGGTATTATAAAAAGTATATATACTGAAAAAGGGGTTTCTTTAGTTAGTATTAATGATTATGTTACCAAAGGAGAAATGCTTATTAGTGGGGCAATTGCTTTAAATGATGAGGTTAAAGAAAATGTTTGTGCATCAGGAGAAGTATATGCTGAAGTATGGTATGATGTGAATGCAAATGTTCCGATGCAAGAAGAAAGAAGCAAAGATACGGGGAAGATGCGATATAATTTTATGGTTAAAAAAGGAAGTAGTGAGACGGTACTATTAAAAAGTAGAGTTGGTGATGAAAAAAGAGTTGAAAATGTATTGTTATTTAAGTTGTTTGGATGGGAATTTTATTTGCAAAAAGAATATGAAATAGAAATTGAAGAGTATACTTATACGGAAGAAGAGGCTTTAAAGAGAGCTAGAGACTTGGTTTTAGAAAAACTATCTATAAAACTAGATGACTTTGAGAGTGTAATTGAAGAAAAGGTCTTGCAAAAAACGATAAAAAATAATAAACTATATATAGATATGTTCGTCGCTGTAAAAGAACAAATAGGAGTGCAAGAATATTTTGAAGTTTCTAGGAGTGATATAGATGGTAAGGAGTATAATGACTATACTAACGGAATCGATTGATAATATGTGGCCAATGCTAACAATCTTCTTGGTTGTTATAGCTGTGGTACGTGTTGCAGCGATTAAAAATCATAATGAAAAGTTAGTATTTTATAAAGAATTTTCTAATTTACTTTTTATCATTTATATTCTTTTATTATATGAGCTTTTAACAAGAGCGGAGTTAAATACTGTTAGAGGGTATAATTTAGTACCATTTAGTGAGATGTTTCGATATGAAATTGGGTCTACTTCGTTTTATTTGAATGTAGTAGGGAATATTGTTATTTTTATTCCTTTTGGATATTTGATATCGACTTATATTAAACCAAAGAGAATTCTTTCTATATTAATTGTGAGTGTTATATCATCGGCAACAGTAGAATTTGTGCAATTATGTATTGGTAGAAGTTTTGATGTTGATGATATTATTTTGAATTCACTGGGAGCTATTATTGGTTTTCTTATTTATATTGGGTTGGGTGCTATTAAAAAACATTTACCAGGAATATTTAAGAAAGATATTATTTATAATATTTTGTGTTTCATTATTTTAATAATTATGGTATTATATTTACTTAGTCGGATGGGGGTAAATATAATATGAAAAATACCTATGAAATTACAGATTTAGTAAATGTAGATTTTCATTATGAATATTTAGATGACGTCATTAAAAGAGTACTTAAACATGAACACGTTAAGAAAGCTTACTTTGGTATTATCTTTGTCGATTTAAAGGAAATACAAAGGATTAATAAAGAGTACCGAGGGATTGATAAAGTTACTGACGTCATAAGTTTTGCTTTAGAAGATGTAAGTGATAATATTCATATGGATATGCGTATTTTGGGGGATATATATGTATGTATTCCCAAAATGATTGAACAAGCGAATACTTATGGACATAGTATTAAAAGAGAATTAAGCTTTTTGGTTGTTCATGGGTTACTACATTTACTGGGGTATGATCATATGGATGTACAAGACGAAAAAGTTATGTTTGGATTACAGGAGTTGATATTGAATGAAGCAGGAATCACAAGATAAGATGAAGTTTGAAAGAGATAAGGTTAAAGTATATGGACCAATGCGTTTTTTGAAAAGCATTAAGTATTCCTTAGATGGTTTGGTGCATGCTTACCGCTATGAACAAAGTTTATGGATTCATGGATGTGCTACATTATTAGCAGTTATTTTAGGCATTATTTTTCAAATAAGATTATCCGAATGGGCTATTATCTTTATAGCTTTAGGTATTATTTTAGCTTTAGAGCTTATTAATACAGCGATTGAAGCGGCGGTTGATTTAACTACTACAGAATATCATCCTTTGGCTAAAGTAGCTAAAGATTGTGGATCAGCGGCTAGTTTCGTAATGTCTATTGTCTCTATTGTTATTAGTTTATTTGTATTTGGGCCGTATTTCTTAGAAGTATTTAAAATGTTTTAGGAGGGTCTATGAAAAGTGGCTTTGTAAGTATCATTGGACGACCTAATGTAGGAAAATCGACTTTATTAAATACTTTAATTAATGAGAAAGTGGCTATAACAAGCAAAGTAGCAGGGACAACTAGAAATGTTATTCAAGGTATTTATAATGAATCCGATTATCAAATTGTTTTTTTAGATACTCCGGGTATTATTAGACCGATGAATAAATTAGGAAAGATTACCAATAAACAGGCTATGTCTTTAGTAAAAGATATAGATTGTTTGTTATTTGTAGTAGATGCTAGTACAGGACTTGGTAAGGGAGATATGTTTATAATGGATGTGTTAAAGAAGTCTGATTCTCCGGTTATCCTTGTTTTAAATAAAATAGATAAAATTAGTGATGAAGATATTTTATATAATATTACCGAATATAAAGATTTATATCCCTTTGCAGAAATTGTACCAGTATCCGCTTTAACTAAAGATAATATCAAAAGATTAATTGATGTTATTAAAAAATATTTGAAAGATGATGTTAAATATTTTCCGGAAGGAATGAAGACTAGTAATAGTAAATATTTTATGATTAGTGAAATAGTAAGAGAGAAACTCTTTGATGTAACGGTAGAAGAAATACCACATAGTCTTACTTGTCATACATCTCTTTATGAGGAGAAGAAAGATATTATTAATATCCATGTCGATATTATTGTCGATCGAGATACAATTAAGAAAATTATTATTGGTAAAAAAGGGGAAAGATTGAAGGATGTTGGAACAAGAGCTAGAGTAGAATTAGAAGCTATGCTAGGTAAGAAAGTTTATTTAGAATTATTTGTAAAAACGATTAAAAATTGGAAAGATAAAGAGCGTTATATTAAAGAATTAGGTTTTTATGAATAAAAATATTCATAATATCCCATAATTAAAATAGAAAGGTTAGGATATTATGAATAAGAAAGAAGCCTGGAAAAAGTTTCAAAAATCAGGAAAAATAGAAGATTATTTAGCTTATAAAGAAATTGAAAGAAATGAAAATTAAATAAAAATCCATCTCTTAATAAAGAAATGGAATTTTTTTTGAAAAAAATTAAAGTTTTTTCATGGTTCGACAAATTCCTACATAGGAATATGATAGAATGATTCTTGAAAGGAGGAAATATTAAAAAGTTAAGTGGTTTATTAGATAAATTCGTTCCTTTACCATATAATCTAGATAGATAAGAGAAACTTTTGTTAAAGCATCTATAATTTATAGATGTTTTATTTTGCCATAAAGTACATCAAGAGAAATATGATATCTCATACATATAGCATAGCCATAAGTTAAAGACACTAGTTTTTTGCCACTTTCATATTCACTTATTAGGGAGTGGCTAGTACCAATTTCTTTAGCTAGTGTTTCTTGATATAATTTATTATCTTTGCGAATTTTTTTTAAATTTTCGCCAACTAGTTTTTTATCAATTTCTTTATTTTTTATCGTAATATCAGGATTATCGGTAATTTTTAATAGATAATCTAAAGATACATTGTAATAGTTAGATAGTTTATTTAATAATTCGATGGGGATAGTAGCTTTATTTAATTCAAATTTCGAATAGGTGGATTGATTAATATTTAGGTAATCTGCTATTTCTTTTTGAGATAAATTGCGTTTAATTCTAATATCTTTAATCCTTGAAAAGTCTAATTCATAATTATACGATTTCATTTTTATCACCAAAACAATTTTCTCATGGCAACTTAATTAAAAAAATAATTTAGGCATATGAGCGACATTTTTCTTGACTTTTAGTATACCCAGAATTATAATTTATATATAAGCTAGGTAACTCACCATATCATAGCTTATATAAATACAAATAAAAATGAAGTAGAACTTCATGGAGGAGAGTTATTATGAATTTTGAGGTAATAAAAAGGAGTCATATTAAGAGAAATATACTAATAAGTGTGGTAGTAGTACTAATGTTAACTGCAATAATACTTACGTTTACGAAAGCAAAATATAAAATAACTGAGTCAATGCCTTTAGTAAATGGAACAATCAATTATGAATTAAGTGATTTTAATTTAATTGGAGCTTATATCCAAGAAGGAGATAATTACATACAAGTAAATGGAATACCAACAAGTGGATATGAATTTAATAGTAAAAAAAGTTATTGTACAGTAAATAATGAAAATATAAATGCTACTTTAAATTATGATATGGAAACTCAAACATTAAATGTAGCACCACTAACTACCAAAGGAACAAAGTGTTATTTATATTTTGATGAGAAAGCATCAGGAGGAGATTATATATTAGCAGGAGATAATCCACCAACAAATAGTACAACCGATTGGACAGGAGGAACAAGTTATTATTACACAGGAAATCCAAATAACTGGGTACAGTTTGGAGAATTTTGGTGGAGAATCATAAGGATCAATGGAGATGGGTCAATTAGAATGATCTATCAAGGAACAAGTGCGAATGAAACAGGTACAGAAACACAAATAGGGACAGGTGCTTTTAATAGTTCATCTGATAAAAGTTACTATGTAGGATTAGTACATGATGGATCAAGTCAACATGGATCAGGACAAAATAGCACTATCATGACAACATTAAATAATTGGTATAATAGTAATTTAGCAAGTTATGAAAAAGATTATATTGATACAGGAGCAGGATTCTGTAGTGATAGAAATTTACAAAGTGGAAGTTGGAGTGCAACAGGAAGTCATAATTATGCAGCCTATGTAAGACTGTATAATAAAGGAAGTGAAAGTGCAAGTTTACAATGTAGTGATGTAGATATACTATCTCAAGATAATGGAAGATTACCAAATCCAATAGGGTTAATAACAACCGATGAAGCAGCATTAGCAGGAGTCACATGGAATAACCAAAAAGAAAGTTATTTGAATACAGGACAGGATTATTGGACCATGTCTCCGTATCGCTTTGGCAGCAGCAATGCTCGCGTGTTCATTGTGAACGTCAATGGCAACCTCGGCAACAGCAGCGTGTATGGCGCGTGGGGTGTGCGCCCAGTAATAAATCTGAAATCAGCCATCGCCATTAGTGGTAGCGGAACAACTAGTGATCCATTTGTAGTTGTTACAAGTTGATTAAAGTTTTACCTTAGCTACGGACAGTTTTGAATAATCCTAGTATTTATGCGGGTTTAGTAAAGAAAAAATACGCCCACTAAACTAGAAAAAATATACTTATTTACAACTTTATTTGATTAATGGAACAATATAAGAAAAAA
>DVJF01000005.1 GCA_018716965.1 Candidatus Caccenecus avistercoris
CATGGCAAATATATCACTTTTTTCATGAAACTTTAATGTTTTTATAATATCGATACAATTTTTATAACTAATTTTAGCACTACTAATATTTCCCTTTGGTTTGGTTAAGCTTTTATGGTCGTAATCATCTAATAAATCAAGTGATTTTGTGTATCTTTGTAATACTTTGATGATATCACTAGCTCCTACCCCATCTAACCCTTCTAAATTACGACCAGCTATATCAATTAATTTAACTGCTTTTTCTAAGTATTCTAATCTTTTTTCATTTACTGCGCAGCCTTTAATTAGATAATCTTTTAATATTTTATTTGCCCATCGTCTAAATATTACACCATTTTTAGATTTCACCCGATATCCAACTGATATAATCATATCTAAATTGTAGTATTCCACTTCCTTCGTTTGTGTTTTTCCCTCTATTGCTCCATGTTTAGTGGTTGTCGCAAATTTTGCGACAACCATTTCATCCTTTAATTCTTCATTCAAGGCATTATTAATATGTTTACCTATTGTTTTAACGTCTCTGTCAAATAACTTTGCCATCTGCTCCCGATTTAACCACACCGTTTCATCTTTCATGTTTACTTCTAGTTTTACATTTTGATTTTCAAATATTATAATTTCATTTTTCAATACAAATACCTCCTTCTAAACAAAATTATAAAAGTTACACTCCTCTACTATTATTTATTACCCGCCTATTCCTTACTTCCTTTTTTATTTCCATATTTTACAAAATATTTACAATACTTAATGCATAGAATAACAGATTCTACCAATAATAATTTTAGGTGGATATTATGAAGAATAAAATTGTCAAAAGAATACAAGATGAATTTCAAAAAACTCCTGATTTAATTATAAAAGAGATTAAATTATCTTTACTAGATACTATTTATGTAGTTTTTTTAGAAACAGTAAGCAGCGGAGATAAAGTTAATGATTATATTTTAAAGAATTTAAGTAGCTTTAGTAGTTTTAAAAATACTCGTAAAATTGATATTAATAGTTTAGTACCAGGTCCTAATACTAAAGAAATTAAAAATTTAGATGAAATTGAATATTTTATTACGAATGGATTTACGATTGTAATACGTGGAAATACTGTTTTGGGAATTGAAACGAGAGCAGATATTAACAGGGGTATTCCAACACCTGATACAGAACCCGCTCCAAATGGTCCAAAAGATGCTTTCACTGAAAATTATCAAATTAATTTAGGATTAATAAAAAAGAGATTAAAATCTAGTAAGCTAAAAACTGATGAATTTACGATTGGTAGAAAAACCCTCACCAAAGTAGGATTGCTATATTTTGAAGATATTGCCGAAGAAAAAACGATTCAATTAGTCGAAGAAAAGCTTAATAAAATTGATATTGATGGGATACTTGATTCTAGTATGATTGGACAGTTAATCACGAAAGAAGATAAAACGCATTTCCCAACTTATGTGGTAACCGAAAGACCAGATTTTGTTTCTAAAGCTTTACTTGAAGGAAAAATCGTTATTATGGTTGATACTTCCCCTTTTGCTCTTATTTTACCAGCATTTTTTATTGATTTTATTAATCCGGGAATTGATTCCTACCATAAAAGTAAAAATATTAATTTTTTAAAGATTGTTCGTTTTGTTTGCTTCTTTTTATCTATGAGTGTGCCCGCTATATACATTGCTTTAGTTAATTATAACCAGGAAACTATTCCTACTACTTTATTAGTTAGCTTTAGCATTCAGCGAGATGGAGTTCCTTTTCCCTCTATTGTTGAAGTCTTAATTATGCTTTTTATTTGTGAAATGTTAAGAGAAAGTGATTTAAGATTTCCCAATGCTTATGGAAGTGCCATATCAATACTCGGTGCTTTAGTACTTGGAGATGCTGCTGTATCAGCAGGTATCGTATCACCTATTACGATCATTATTATAGCACTCACCTTTATGGCTAGTCTTATATTTACCGAAATTGAAGTATCTAACGCCTTACGTAATCTTCGGTTTATCTTTCTTTTTGCTGCCGCCTTTTATGGTATTTTAGGACTTGTTTTTGCTAGCTTGTATTTCCTTATTCGCATTAATAAAATCCATTCTTTTGGAAAACCTTATTTTTATCCTTTAACCCCTTTTGATAAAACATACTTTTTTAAAACCGCAATGAAGTGGCCTATTAGGAAAGAAGTTAAACGCAGTAGTATGCTTACAAAGATAAATAAAACCAAACAAGGAGAAAATTTATGAAAAAGTTTATTTTATTATTATTAATTCCTTTATTTTTAGGTGGTTGTTATGATTATAATGGTCTTAACGATTTAGCTATTATATCTGGTATAGCCATTGATTATGAAGATGACGAGTTCAAGGTTACATTTGAAGTAATTAGTACTAAAAAAGAAGGAGAAACAAGTGGTTCTAGTAATACTTATTATGTTACATCTTCTGGTGATAATATTGTTTATGCATTTACAAATGCTGCGAATAAAATGGATAAAGTACCTTATTTTGAACATGTTGAAATGGTTGTTTTTAGCAAAAATGTTGCTCAAGAGTATTTAGAAGATTGTATTGATTATCTCATTCGAACAGAAAGACTTCGAAATGAATTTTATGCGGCAATTAGTGATGGAAAAGCTGAAGAATTATTAAGTGCTAGCTCTAAAAATCACCCTATCGTTAGTAATTATTTAGTTCAATTATTGGAATTTAATAATGAAACTTATAACGCTGCTTATTATATTCAATTTACAAAAACAGTAAATAGTATGTTAAGTGAAGGAGAAGATGCTATGTTGCCAGTATTTAAAGCTAATGATGATAAAATTGAACTTACTGGTTTAGGTGTTTTTAAAGATTTTAAATTAGTTGAGACTTTTAATAATGAAGAAGCTAGTGTTATTAATTTATTAAATAATTTTAATACTGAATCCATTCATTTTGATATGACTTGTGATAATGATAAAACAATTGTTATTGCCGATTATAATAGTAAAGTTTCGATTGAGCCTGGAAAAGATAAATTAAGGGTTAAAGCAGTTATTAATGCAAGAATTAGCGAAGAGACATGTGGATATGATTTTAAAAATGCAGATACTTACAAAGAATTAGAAAGTGAATTTGAAAAGATTATTGAAAAAGAAATGGATAAAGTATTAAGAAAGTTACAAGATAGTGAGTCGAATGCTTTAAATATTGGGAAAAGTTATTACAATAAATATCGAGAGAAAGATTTTTATTTATGGACAAAGCAAGATATTACCTATGATATTGATTTAAAAATTAATAAGAAAGGATTAACTTTTGAGGTGGAAACATGAAAAAACAAAACGCAACGGAATTATTTTTTCTTACTAGAAGTTTATTTTTTGGATTAGGTATTTCTTTAATATGTAAATATACCGATAAAGATACTTATATTGGAGCCATTATTGGGACATTTTTAGGGTTACTTATTATTTTAGGGTATCGTTATATTATTAAGCATAAAAATGGTTCTTTATTAGAACTATGTCAAAAAAATAAAGTTATAGGTGGTATAGCTAGAATATTTCTTTTAATAGCTAGTATTATTATTCTTACATATGCCCTACTTACTTATAAAACTTTTGTTTCTAGTTTCTTACTTTCTACAACACCAGTATACATGATATTAATTCCTTGGATTTTACTTTTAATATACTGTGCTTGGAATGGGTTATCCATGATTCATAAAGTTGCTTCTTGTTTATTTCCTTTTAGCATTGTTTTATCTTTACTTTCAATTATTAGCGTTTTTGGTAATTTTGATTTTTATAATTTTTTACCTATTTTAACCTCTAGCCCTTCTAATATGTTTATGAGTATCATTTCTTTTGCCGGAATTAGTGCTTTTCCAGGCATACTTACTCTCCACATGGACAATAGTATTAAAAATTATGGAAAGTTTTATTTGTTATCTGCTTTAATGATAATTATTGCTATATTATGTATTAATGGTGTTTTTGGAGAAGTTTTAGTAAATGTTTTTCGTTTTCCCGAATATATGGTTTTAAAGCAAGTTAAATTATTTGATTTTATTGAAAAAATTGAAAATATTTTATCTATAGCTTGGGCTTTTGATCTATTTATTACTTCTGCTTTTTGTGTTTATTCAATCAAAACCCTTGTTCCTAAAAAGCATAACCCTATTTACACATTAGTAATTATTGGACTAGTAGCTATTATTATTGATCGTATTTTTGATGCAAATTATATTTATGAATTAGCTCTTTATTATGCTTTACCCTATATTTCCTTAATATTACCAATTATTATTGTTTTGTTATTACTTTATCAAATTAAAAAAAGAAATAGAAGCTAATTAAACACTTCTATTTCTTTTTTAGAATTGGCTATTAATAAATTATTTCCTTTTTTATAAAGATGAAAAATTATTTGTTCTTCTGTTGCTAAATCTGCTATAACTTTGGCATATAATTCAAATTGCCCATCTTTTTTCTTTTCCTTAATTTCTTTTACAACTCTAATAATTTTCTTATTTTCATGGTTATATTCCAAATAAGCATTTAAAAAATCAATTAACAGTTTATCATGACTTATGATCGCTTTAAAAGCAATATCACTTACAGGCATTTTTGATACTATATCTTGCATATAAAACCTCCCTTCTTCTTAAATTTAGCTCCTATCATAGCACAAAGAGATGTCGATTTTTGTCGAACCGTGGAAAAGGCTTTCACTTTTAAATAAAATCAACTATATAATAAACATCATTAAATATATATTTATCTTTTTTAGATATAGCATATATAAATACTTCGATATTTAAATCTTTTAGACTATTAATCATATGCGTAGTTGCTATGTCATATAAAATACCAATAAAATCATAATTATATTCACTGGTACTATTTAAAACAAAATTTAATATTCCAACTTTAAAAGTAGGATTTTTAAATTTTTTAATAACACTATTAAAAAAAGACATAACATATATATTTTTATCTTTATATTTATTTAATAGTTTAGTAAATTTAGTTATATCTAAATTAATATCTTTAATATCAATTAATATTATTTTATCAGTACTTAATTTAAGAACATCTACTAATTTAATAATACCACTTTTTCTTAATTCCTTATAAGTTTGCTTCCAAATAAATTTACCATTTACTATAGGATCATGATGAACAACAAATACTTTATCTTTACTAGTATATACATCTAATTCAAAACCAGCATACTTATTACTTTTAATAGCATTTAAGAATGCTGGTAAAGTATTTTCTACTACTCCTTTTTTAACTAGACCTCTATGAGCAATAAACATAAAAATCACCACTAAACTATATTAGTGGTGATATCATTTTATACTTTCAAAATATACGGGTTATTTATAGTTCCATCTCCTCCCGAAATACTTACATTCGATGTTAGATATACCGAAGGACGGACCCCGCGCGAGTAGTTCGCATAGTAGGTGCTGGCCACATACCCGGCACTGGTCACAAAGAAGACGTAGTTGGAGTTACTCGAATTCGGGGTAAGTGTCCATTGATTAGTACTACTGTCGAAAAGCCAATCGTTATTTTTACAATCACTAAAGCTTGATGAATTCCAGTTATATAATGCTTGCGCTAAACATGCATCCCTATTCGTTGTAGCTCCTCCACTAGTGGCATATCCATAATCACTTGGATACATTAAGGCAATTTTTCCTTGCCATGTTGTTGGTCTTCCACTATAGACTGTGGTACCACGTTCATATCCATACCAATGACTTGCTAATCCATTACTAGCACTTTGATAATCAGCTGTTCCTCCTAATTTCCATGTTACATTGGCTATCATATTTCTGGTTGTATTATTTTTTATTCCATTTGATGCATATGATCCACTTCCGTTTAGGTAATCTTCATTTAATGTCGTTTGCAAACTTGCTGTACTCCAATTATTTGTATTAGCAGTATCCCAAGCTATATTTCCTAAAGAATCACTTCGAATTAATTTTACTAGTTTTTCTCCACTTATTCCATGGCTATTATCATTAAATATACCTATAATTCGCCATAATTCACAAGTGCTATTACTTGGATTATTATAATCATCACAATTAAAGTAAACATAATTATTGGGATCTCTCCCTATATATCTTAAATTATTGTCTGCTGTATTATCATAAGCTAACATACCTTGATTTTCTTCATAAATATCTTCTATAACATCTGTTGCACTAGATGCTTCATCAAAGTATAAGTAACATTTTGTTCCTTTAGTTGTTAGTGGTACTACACTTATTGTTTGGGTTTCCATATCATAATTAAGTGTTACATCTATATTTTCGTTGTTTACAGTGCAATAACTTTTCTCACTATTAAATTCATAGCCACTTGAAGGTATTTCATTCGTTGGAGTATAATCATCTCCATTTTGGATATAAGCTCCAATTAAGTTAAAATCACTTAATTCATAATTAATTGTGCCATTTATAAGGGGTATACTCTGTGTCGTTCTATATTTTGCTCTGGTAAAGTTTAGTACGATGGCACTAATTATTCCTATTGCTATTAAAGCAATAATGATATTTCTTTTAATATGACTTCTTTTTAATACCTCAAATTTCATAACTTACTCTCCTCCATGAAGTTCTACTTCATTTTTATTTGTGATTTTATAAGCTATGATATGGTGAGTTACCTAGCTTATATAAAAATTATAAGCTCGGCTATGTCAAAAGTCAAGAAAAAATTCGCCATATTGCACACATGATTATATTTTTTTGCTATTAATGAGAAAATTTGGTTGGTGATTAATTAGTATGGAATATAAAATAAATTTAAAACAAATAAGAGAACTACACAATTTAAGTCAAAATAATATTGCTAATATTCTTGGCATCAATCGAACAGTATATACTAAATACGAAAATGGCTATGAAATTATACCTATTAAGCACTTGCTAACTTTTTGTAATCATTTTAATATTGGAATTGATGAAATATTTGAATTACCTATTAATAAACATAAAAACATAAAAAAAGAAATTGATTATAAGTTAATTGGTACCAGATTAAAAGAATGGCGAAAAGAAAATAAAATAGCCCAAAATAAACTAGCAAAAGAATTAAATACAACTGGTACAGTTATATGTGGATACGAAAGTGGAAGAAGAATAATAGCTACTCCTTTTCTTTATCAAATATGTCATAAGTATCATGTTAGTGCTGATTATCTTCTTGGTAGAATAGATGAAAACTCTCAAAAATAATAATTGAGAGTTTTTACATTTAATTTTTCTCTAACTCATAATTTAAAAGAATTATATCTTCTCTTTTAACAAAATTCACTATAAACTCATCACTTTCTTTTGTAATAACAATACCAATCGTCTTATTGTGATGAGGCTCTTTTACCTGCTCATCTACAAGCTTCATATATAATTCTACTTGGGCTTTATCTTCTTTTCTAAGATTACGTAATTTTAATTCTACCACTATAAAGCAATTTAATTTGTAATTAAATAGTAAAACATCTATAAAATAATTATTCTTACCATTCGTTATTTTATATTGATGATCTACTAATGCAAAGCCTTCTCCTAATTGGCTAAAGAAGAAACTTAAGTTAGATAAAATACTTAACTCTAGGTCTTTTTCGGTAGTAATTTGATTGGTTACTTTTATAATAATTGGATTTTTCATACTTGAAGTAATTGAATACTTTTGAGAATTAATAATCTCAATTTTTTCTGGTTTATTTATTAATCTTTCATAAGCATTGGATTTCATCTCTTGTATTAATCCTCTTTTTGATAAATGATTTTTGATACATAAATTGATATAAAAATTTCTTTTATTCTCATCATTAACAGATAATAAACACAAATAATGAGACCATGTTAATTGGTCAACCAGTGGCTGACTTTTTTGAAATATCAAATAGAATTTTCATTTTAAGATTTGTTTCTTTATATCCTTTTCCATAATGTTCTGTTAATTTTATAGACCATTTCTTAATAAGTTCATTGCCATACTTAGCACGTTTTTCTCCACCTTGGGCTTCTACTAATATTTTTCCAATCCTCCAATAAGTCGTCACTAAATCACTATTTTCTTCTAACTTTCGAACTTTTTTATTTACTTCATTCTTCTTAATTAAATGTTCAATTTCTTGATAATACGCTTCTTCTTGCATGGGTATCCTTTCTTACCCAACACTCCTACAATTCTTATACCATATTTCAAAATAAATGTAAATACTTTTTTATTGTTAGAATGGGTGCAAATATTGTTATTCACGGCAAAAAAACAGAGGTGTTCCTCTGTTATATATCTAATTTTAAAATAATATCACTGTCTGGGAAAGATACACATGGATGAATATAATCATTTTCTGTTTCGGCTTTTTTTAGCGATGCACCAATCATCTTAACTTTACCTTCTAGCAAGATACTCCTACAATAACCACATTCTCCTACCCTACATAATGATGGAGCTTTAATACCAGCACGCTCCATGGCTACTAATAAAGTTTCATCATTCTTACAAGTTATTTCTTCTACTTTATCTTTCATTACTACTTTTAACTTATAGGTAGTTTTTTCTTCAGGAATATATTCGACAAAGAAGTTTTCATAATGAACTGATTTACGAGGAATATTAAATTCATTTAATATTTCATTCATGGAACGATATAATTCTTTGGGGCCACACATTAATACGGTATTAAATTCTTTAATGAATGGTTCTATCATTTCTTTGGTTAAATGACCATGCAAATAATTATCTTTTTCTTCTCTTGTTAAAGTAATAACAAATTTAACTTTTTTCTTTTTCTTATTAATTTCTTCTATTTCATCTTTAAAGATAATATCATCATATGTTCTAACACTATAAAATACTGTTAAATTACAATCATAAATACCATCTAAAATAGCATATGCTAAAGACATAAAAGGAGTTATACCACTTCCCCCAGCGATAGCTATAACATTTTCTTCATCACGAATCGGATTGTAGCCAAAATCTCCAGCTGGTGCAGATACATCTAATTTATCGCCAACATGCATTTCATCTAACATATAATTACTTACTAAACCGTTGGGTACCCGTTTAATCGTGATTTTATAAATACCTTTACTAGCTAAATCGGGATCAGATGATAGAGAATAAGCTCTAGTAGTTGGAACATCATCAATGTTTACGTGAATTGTAATATATTGTCCAGCATTAAAAGGAGCAAGACTTGGAGTACTAGATGTCTTATCAGCTTGTAAAGTAAAGGTTTTTACATCTTTAGTTTCTTCTTTAATATCCGTTATAATTGTGTGATAAATAGAAGATAAGCCTTCAACATATTCATCTATATACGTATTTTCAGGTTTTTTCCGGCTGAAACTCTCAATAATTTCTTTTCTTTCTTTTGCCATCTTTTCAATTTTATCTACTGTTTCCATTAATCATTTCTCCTTTCGTCTTCTAATAATTTTTCCGTAATATAATAGCCACTGTAAAAAGCATTATCGACACCACTTCCAAAAAGGGAAGATGATCCAACAAAACTTAAATGAGGGATGCGCTCCTCTTCATAAGAGATGAATCTATGAATACTATTATCATAACCTAAACGCATAGGTCCAAAAAATGATCCATTAATGTTATTTGTAAATCTTTCAAAAGTAAAAGGTGTTGCTACGACCATTTCTTCAATATATTCCTTTATATCAATATTAAAAGTGCTTTCAAATTCTTCAATCAATCCATTTGCTAAATCATTTTTTATTTGATAATAATTACTAGCGTTTATTTTATTCCAAAGAACATCATTATATAGGGTTTTTAAAACTAAAATTGTCGTATTTTTAGGACTGGCTTTTTCATTTACTATATTTGGAACAATTGCTTCTATAGTATGATGATAAAACTCTTTCATGCTTTTCATGTTCGCTGCACTATTTAAATTTTGAAATTCATAATAGCGATAATTATATAGTTTTAAATCTTGATAAGATTTATTTAAGCCTAGATAAACTACTAATCCATTCATAGATAAAGTTCTCGCATTTTCTTTTTGATTTACAAAAGGATAATCTTTTTTAATAAGATTTTTGAAAACATAACGTTCTGATAAATCACAAATAACTTCTTTTGCTTTATAACTTGTACCATCTTTTAATATTACTTCTTGCATTTCTCCTAAATCTTTAATTTCACTAACACAAGAACGATAGTATATTTTTCCATCTAATTCTTGAAATCTTTTGGCTAGCTTTAAGATGAAATCAATATTTTTATTGGATAAAGCTACAGGTCTTTTAAATATATATTTGTACATAAATTCGGCAAAATCAATAAAACTTAATTTATTTAGAGGACTTCCTATTTCAATCCATAAATAACCTAAAACATGAATTGTCTCAGTTGGTAAATTTAAATCTACTAAAGCATCATAAGCATTTTTATCTAGGTATTTTGTAAAATTAGGGAAATCTTTTAAGGCATTTTTCTTTCCTTTTTTTAAAGCATTTAGAGCTTCATCAATTTCTTTTAAGACAGGAAGTAGACTTCTAAACGTACTCATAGAGCCACTGTAAAGTTCTTCTAAGCGTAATATCCAATCATCAATATCTCCCTTTATTACTTCATCAAATTTATCATCTAAACTTTTAATGCGAATATTATATGGTATTGGTAAAACATCTATATCCAAATTAAATTTCTTAAATAGTCTTTGAAGAGATCCTACATGTTCTTCACTTCCATAGTCCATTAAATCATATAAACTAGCATCGAATTCAAAACGACCTCTTTTAATAGTGGTTACTAAGCCTCCGGGAAGACTATTTTTTTCTAGTATTAATACCTTTTTCTTATTAAAAGCTAAATTTAGACTGGCACTTAAGCCTCCTATACCTGCTCCAACAATAATATAATCATAATTCATATTGTTCCCCTCCTTTAAAATCAAATTCAAAATAGGTTACTTCCTCCATATCCACACCATTTTCTTTAATATATTTCTTGTGTTTTGCTAGCATTATATCACAGTAATCATTTAGTTTTATGGCTTCTATGGAATTAAGTTTTAAATGCTTTATAGCAAGTTTGCATAAATTATAGCGATCTATTTTATTTAATACGCGCATATCAAAGGATGTTGTAATTGCTCCTTCTTCCATATATCCTCTAACATGTAAATCTTGATTCGTCCTTTTATAGGTTAATTCATGAATTAGATTAGGATAACCATGGAAAGCAAAGATAATTGGTTTATTTTTAGTAAATATTTTATCATAGTCTACATCAGTTAGGCCATGAGGATGAGAAGTATTTGGTATTAAGCGCATTAAATCAATGACATTTACCACTCTTACTTTGATGTTGGGAATATTTTTTCTTAGCAGAGTAGCAGCGGCTAAAATTTCTAAGTTTGGTGTATCTCCAGCACTAGCTAAAACAATGTCGGGATTGCCTTCATCATTACTAGCAAAATCTAGAATACCTATTCCTTTACGACAATGTTCAATAGCTTTATTTTGATCTAGCCATTGAAGAGATAAGTGTTTGCTTGCTACTACAACATTGATATAATCTTTTGTTCTACTTATATGATCAAACGTGGATAGTAAAGTATTGGCATCTATTGGTAAATAGATTCTTACTATTTCAGGTTTTTTGGTCACAATATGATTTAAAAATCCAGGATCTTGATGAGTGTATCCATTGTGATCTTGTTGCCATACATGACTGGTAAGTACTATATTTAAACTAGAAATAGAAGAACGCCATGGAAGTTCTTTACAAATTTTTAACCATTTAGCATGTTGAGATACCATGGAGTCGATGATTCTCGAAAAAGCTTCATATGTATGAATAAAGCCATGTCTTCCGGTAAGTAAATATCCTTCTAACATTCCTTCGCAAGCATGTTCAGATAAGAAAGTATCAATAATAGCACCATCAGTATTTAAATATTCGTCTCCTTTGATTGTTTCTCCATTCCATTTACGATTAGTTACTTCAAAAATATGACTTAAACGATTGCTTAGAGCTTCATCAGGTCCAAAAATGCGATAATTATGAGGATTTAATTTAATTATATCACGGATAAAGGTTCCTAAAACCGTCATATCACTAGCTGTTACTTTACCAGGAGAAGGTACATCAATGGTATAATTACGATAATCCGGAATATTTAATTCTTTTAAAATAAGACCACCATTGGCATAAATGCTTGCTCCCATTCTTTTTTCTTTAGGAGGTATTAGTTCTTGTAAACCTTTTTTTAATGTACCTGTTTCATCAAATAGTTCCCAAGGGCGATAACTTTTTAACCAATCTTCTAATATGCTTAAATTACTAGCATGGTCTTTATCTATCATAACTGGAACTTGATGAGCTCTAAAAGTGCCTTCAACAATTTTTTCTTCGACAACTTTGGGTCCTGTCCAACCTTTTGGTGTTTTTAAAACAATCATTGGCCACATAGGTCTAGTAGTATCATTGTGTAAAGCTGCATGTTCTTTTATTTTCCTTATTTCCTCTACAATGGTATCTAGTGTACTAGCCATTTCTTCATGAATTTGAGATTCGTTTTCATATTCTACAAAATATGGTTGCCATCCCATGCCTTCAAAATAATACGTTAATTCTTCTTTGCTAATTCTAGCTAAAACGGTTGGATTCGCAATTTTATAACCATTTAGATGAAGAATAGGTAATACTACCCCATCATTAATAGGATTTAAGAATTTATTTAACTGCCAACTAGTAGCTAGAGGGCCTGTTTCAGCTTCCCCATCACCAATGATACAAGCTGCCCAAAGATTTGGATTATCAAGAACAGCTCCAAAGGCATGAGATAAGCTGTATCCTAGTTCACCACCCTCATTAATACTACCGGGAACTTCGGGAGCTACATGACTAGATGTGCCACCTGGGAAGCTAAAACGCTTCATTAATTTTTTTAAACCTTCTTCATCATAAGATACTTCGGGATAAATCTCACTATATGTTCCTTCTAGATAAACATTCGAATAAGCAGCTCCTCCACCATGACCTGGCCCAGATATAAATATCATATCTAAATTGTTTTTCTTAATAATACGATTTAAATGAACATAACAAAAATTTTGACCGGGAGTTGTTCCCCAATGGCCAACTAACTTGTTTTTTATATGCTCTAATTTTAACGGCTCTTTTAGCAAAGGATTATCTTTTAAATAAAGTTCTCCTGCCGCTAAATAATTAGCTGCTCTAAAATAAGCATCTATTTTTTCTAATTCTACTCTTTTTAAATGTCTTTCCATGTCATCACACTACCCTATTATTTATTATAACAAATTAGACATGAAAAAACCATAATAACTTATGGCTTTTTGTAAAATTCTCGTGAATGCGCTTTTGGTTTAGAGTATTAGACTATTTTTTATTTTACTTCTAAAAAAATTGCATTAAAAAACCCGCAAATACGGGCTAATATTCTAATTGGTGGAGAATAAGGGACTCGAACCCTTGACCCTCACGGTGCAAGCGTGATGCTCTAGCCAACTGAGCTAATTCCCCAAAGAACATAACTATCTTACCATATGAGATAGCTAAAATCAAGAGTTTTTTCTTAAAAAAATCATTTTTTTATTTTTACTAATCCTTTTTCGATTTCTTCTAAAGCTCTTCCTAGTTCTTTTTTGTTAATATATTCATTTTCTTTCATTTGAAAATGTCTATTTTCAAGCATTTGTTTACTTCTAATAGATGCAACATGAACTAGGATATACTTTGAATCCACAATATTTAATAACTTATCGATTGAAGGATATAACATATACACCGCTCCCTTTTACATTAATATCATACTAAATATTTACACATTTATGAAGTAATATTACCATTTCTTGACAATAAATTGACATTTTTAAAACCATCGTATTTGTTCTTCTTCTGGTTCTTTAAGTTCAGGAAAATTAATGTCATTTTTTTCTTCTATTTCTTTTTTGATTGGTTCATGAATTATTTGATCACGATGAGGGTTAGATTGTCTTGATACAAACATAGCTAATTTATATAGTTCTAAATAGTTTTTGGTTGGTTTATCAGCCGAATCTTCTAGACACAATTTTTCTATAAAAGATGATATTACCCGGTAAAGTATTTTTGAATCAGGATATATATTGGCATAAAATACTTTTAAAGCTCGTATCTCTTCAGAAACTTTTTTATAATTGTGGTATTGTTCTATAAAGTTTTTGATAAACATTGGATTTAAAGCTTGATTATATATAGCTTGTTTTAAATATTCTAAATTAAAGTAATTGGCATCACAGGCATAAACTATTTCCATAGATTTATTAAAATCTTTAAAATATACAATTGTTAAATCATAAATACTTAATCTTGGCTCTAATAATTTTTGCGATGTTAAAAAGGATTTCAACTCGGCAAGAGAGGAAAAAGTGGATGTAAATGTACATAAAGCTTCTAAATTATTATCACTTGCTAGTAAATCATTTAATGATGATAAATTAATTCTTTTAAAGCGTTCCTTATTACTAAAAAAAGAACCTTTATCGACTGCTAGAAAATATTTCATATAAAAAACCTCAACTACTTTTATTATACACAAAGTTTTATATATAATCAATAAATAATGTTTTTAATAAAGCTTGTTCCTTTTTACTTTTGGGAATACAAGCTATTTTTTTAAATAATGATAAATTAATATCTTGCATACTTATGTGTATTTTAATAATTTGTTTTAAAAAAGATGTTAAATCAAATATTAAAACATCAAATTTAGAAACGTTTCTGACAATATAATTAATTTCGGTCCATTCTAATTGACTTTTATGTTCCTTAATAAGATGATAAAAATATTGGTATATTCCACTTCGATCATTAAATGTATTCATAAATTCTTGGAAGATAATTTTTAAATTATATTTAGGAACTTTACTTAATGTCAAAAATGTTGCTTCTAAATCTTGATATTTTAATAATTCTATGATAAATTCTTTAATGAGGGGTGTAAAATCAATTTCTTGATGTAATGTTTTTAAATTGTAGTTTTGCATTAAGTATAGCCAATTGTTAATGCTTTCCTTTACACTATCTTTTAACATTACTTTTAGAAGTTTATATAAAGCCACTACATCTTCATCAAAGGCTATTTCATCTTTTAAATCTGTGAAGATATTTTCTAGATAGTGGCTTTTATTCATAATATCACCCTACCATAATTTTATCATATAAAATTATTATTGTAAAATAGTATGCAAATAAACTCCAAAATGCTAATATTTACGTATTTTTTGAGAGAATTGTAAGTGGTGATGGATATGAATTTTCCGAGAATGAAGGAAATAAGGGAAAATGCAGGTTTGAAACAAAAAGATATTGCAGAAGTTATGGGCGTTTCTAAAGGAAGCTATAGTATGTGGGAATGTGGAACAGATACTATTCCTTTAAAAAGATTAAACCAATTCTGTAATTATTTTAATGTCTCAATTGATTATGTTGTTGGATTTAACAACAAAAAGAAATATGCTAATCAAAAGCCAGACATAAAAATAAAAGTCACTGGAGAAAATTTAAAGAAAATCCGGTTAAAGAAAGGCTTAACTCAAGTACAAATTTCTAGTGAGCTTAAAATTAATCAGCCTACTTGGAACCGTTATGAGAATGCTAAAAATTTAATTCTTACAACTACCCTTTATGAGTTAGCTAAAAAATATCATTATTCTATAGATAAGATATTAGGTAAAGATAGAGACTCAGATAATGAGTAATTCTATCTTTTTTCTTTATCTTTAATTGCTTTTTATATATTTTTTGTATAAAATTATTTTTTATAATACATAGTGACCCCAGGTTATTATGTATTTTTTTTGAATTGATGTATAATAGCAATTCAAGAAAGGAGGTGAAAAACATGTGGTCAAGTTATCAAGAATTATATAGAAATGTTGATA
>DVJF01000058.1 GCA_018716965.1 Candidatus Caccenecus avistercoris
TCAAAAATCTTTTGAACTGTTGTTTCATCTAAAGAAGTGGCCTTATTAGAGAAAGTAATTGTTCCATTCTCTTGCATCTCGACCTTTAAATCTCCATTACTATATTTAATAACATTTGATAAAATATTTTCAAATACCCTTATAATTGAAATTTTATTTACAATTTTATATACCTTTGTACTGCAAATTGAAATGTTTGGAATAATATCTTGTTCCTTAAATATACTATAATAGCTCACCAACGTTTCTTCCAAAATTTCATTTATACAACATTCTTCTTTTTTAATTTTTACATCAATGTCTATCAGCTTTGTATATTCAAACAATTGACCCGTAAGTTCAGTTAATTCATTTGACTTTTTTTGTATTACTTTTAAATATTTTTTCTGATTATTAGATAATTTTTCTTGCTCAATTAAATCAACATATCCTTTTATAGCTGTTAATGGAGTCCTTAAATCATGTGAAATATTAGTTATTATTTTTTTTAGCTCTTGGTTTCCATTTTTGTATTGCAACTTTTGTCCTCTTAACTCTGATAAATTATTATTTAAATTTATAGTTAAATTTTTAATATCTTTATCTGATGAAGATATTGCTATTGTATTATTAGTGTCTGTTCTCAATATCTTGGAAAAAGATTTTTCGATTTCTTTAATTGATTGTTTAATTACATATAATTTGACTGCAAGAAATATACAAATCAAAAACAATATGATTGTTATTATTAATAAGCCAATATTCACTTTTCCCCCCTTATTTTAATTCTTTTTTAGAAAAAATACATACTCCAACAATATTTACTACACATATTAAAATGATAGAGCTAATAGTCATTTGTACCCAATATTCTAAATTGCCACTTTCAATTTCCATAGCCTGTCCTTGCGGAACAAAAAGATAAAGCATTCTCGCTTGTTTAACTTTTTCATCTCCTGGATAATTTGGATTAGGTTCTTGGTTAATAATGTAGCTATTACCATTTTCATCTCTATAAGTGTGATAAATATATTTATTACTATTCGCTGTAAAGCCCAATGCTGCTTGTGCAACAAACATTGCTACAAATAGAATTATACATATACTTATTGATATTGTTATTTCTGAACATATCATTGTTATAAAATTATAAATAGAACAAAATGATATGATAACTAAAGCTGTATTTAATAGCACTATTGCAAATTGAGAAAATGACATTTGCATTTGCCCAAATAAAGGTATTCCAATCAAAAAAACTATTATTAAATAAATCAATTCGCATAAAAGCGAAACTACTATGCTAATTATAAGGTTTGATAAAAAAATTGAAATCCTACTATGTCCAACAATTATTTTATTTCTTATAATACCTTGCCCATATTCTTTACCAACAAAAATACTTACAAATATTGCTATAAAAAGTCCTATATACATTATAAATTCATTTAAAATTTTATCTAAATATGCTCCTTCAACAGATAAATATCTAAATAATGTGAATCCTGCCATTCCAATAGTTAAAAATATAAATAACCAAAATATAACATCTTTTTTTAATCTAAAAAACCCTGCTTTCAATAATTTAATCATTTTTTGCACCTCCTATTAAGTTCAAATAGTAATTTTCTAATGACTCTCCTTTTTCTTGATAATCATTTACTATACAATTTCTTTTTGAGAGTGCAATAACAAGTTCCGATACATTTATTTTTTCATATATGTCTACTATACTATCAGAAATAACTTTATAAGTGAAATTTTTTTCTTCTAAATACTTAACACATTCTTTTAAATTAGATACATTAATTTGTGTTCTTGTTCTAAAATTTTGTTCTAATTCATCTTTATCAATTTCTTTAATAATTTTTCCTTTGTCTATAATGCCGTAAAAAGTTGCAATTTTAGACAGTTCATCTAAATAATGACTAGAAATCAGAAAAGTAATTCCTTTTTCTTTATTAAGTCTTAAAATTAATTCTCTAATTTCTATAATTCCTTCTGGGTCTAATCCATTTATAGGTTCATCTAAAATTAATAAATCCGGATTTCCAACTAAGCTAATTGCTAAGCCCAGTCTTTGTTTCATTCCTAGAGAAAAATGTTTAGCAGTTTTCTTACCTGTATTGTTTAATCTGACCAATTCTAGTATTTCTTGTAAATTGTCATAAGAAGGTAAACCTATAATTTTATATTGTTCTTTGAGATTATCTTCAGCCGTCATATCTAAACAAATAGATGGCGTTTCTACAATCCCTCCTACTCTCTTTCTTTCTTCAGCAATTTTTCTGCTATTATTTAAAGTACCATAAAGAGTATATTCCCCTGACGTAGGCCTTTGTAAACCACAAAGTAATCTTATTAAAGTAGTCTTTCCTGCTCCATTTTTTCCAATCAACCCATATATAGCACCTTTTGGAATGTGCATATTAAGATTGTCTAATGCTTTAAAATGACCATATTTTTTCTCAATATTCTTTGCTTCTAAAATATATTCCATTTTCTTCTCCTTTCTTATGAAATACATTATCATAAAACAGTTAAGAAAATAGTTAAGGATTAGTAAAAAAATAGTTAAGATTTTTAGTCATACAATTTAAAACCAATTCCCCATACAGATTCTATATATTGTTGCTCTGTAACTTTTTTTATTTTTTTCCTTATATTGCTTATATGAACTTTTAAAGAGTTTTCATCACATACTTGAGTTTCAAGATTTATTTTATCATTCTCATTTAGTAGTTGAATTAATTTAGTTTTTGTTATAATTTGTTTTGGATTTAATAATAATTGTCTTAATATTGTATATTCAGTTTTTGTCAAATTAATATTCTTATCCTTTATATATAATGTATGTGAGTTCTTATCTAAAATCATATCTTTATAACTTAAACTTACATTATTATCTTTTTTACTTAAGCGTAATTGAACTTTTATTCTTGCTAAAAGCTCATTTGTATCAAAAGGTTTAGTAATATAGTCATTTGCTCCTATAGATAATGCATTTACTTTATCTTCGGATGATATTTTGGCACTTATAACTATAATTGGTATATTCTTAACTTTCTTAATTATTTCTTCTCCACTTAGTCCAGGTATCATTAAATCTAATAATATTAAATCTAGGTCTTTCTTTTCAATTAATAATAATGCTTCTGTTCCAGAATATGCACTTATTACATCATACCTTTCTTTTTCTAATACATTTTTTATTAAATTATGTATATCCACATCATCTTCTACAACTAATATTTTTTTCATTATACAATTCACCCACGAAAAATTATTATTATATTCTAAACTCTTTTCTTCTAATAATTTAAATATTCAGCATTCAGTTACAAATACCTTCCCGTAATGCTTTTCTTATTTTCCTTTATATCTTGCACAGTTCCTGAGGCAACAACCTCACCTCCAAGGTATCCGCCTTCTGGTCCCATATCTATAATATAATCAGAATTTTTAATTACATCCAAGTCGTGTTCAATTACAATTATTGTAGCACCATTATCAATCAACTTTTGAAATACATTTAATAATGTTTTTACATCTTGAGGATGCAAACCTATACTTGGCTCATCAAATATAAATACGCTTCCATCTTGAATTTTGCCAATTTCTGAGGCAAGCTTCAATCTTTGTGCCTCTCCTCCGGATAAAGCTGGAGTTGCCTCTCCAAGTGTTAAATAGCCTATTCCTAAATCTACTAAAACTTGTAATTTATCTCTAATTTTTTTATTGTCCTTAAATACTTCTAATGCTTGTCTTATGGTTAGCTTCATAACATCTTTAATAGAATATTTGTTATACAATATATCATCTACATCATGAGAGTATCTCGTACCATCACAAGAACTGCACGTCATCTCTATATCAGGTAAGAATTGAACATCCATAGATATAATTCCGGTTCCATCACAAGCTTCGCATTTTAATTTTCCAGTATTATATGAAAAATCGCTTGCTGTATAATCTTTACTTACTTTCCCATATAATTTTCTTAAATCGTCAAACACTCCTGAATAAGTTGCAACTGTACTTCTTACATTGTTTCCAATTGGAGTTGCATCTATCAAGTCTATTTTGTTTACCCAGTCAGCTTTTAATTCTTTTATATGTGATGGCATAGTCTCATTATTAAGTTTTGCTTTAATTGCTGGATATAAAGATTCCAGAATCATTGTAGTTTTGCCACTTCCAGACATTCCTGTTATTGTTGTTAATCTTCCTTTTGGTATTTCTATACTAAGTGGCTTTACCGTATGAATAGAATCTGTACTTAAACTTATTTTCCCAAACTTAAAAATGTCTTCTTTGTTGACTTTTTCACGTATTTTGATTTCTTCTTTATTACTCAAATATGGTCCAATTATTGAATTATTATTTTTTATAATATCTTCTATTGTACCTTTGGCAATAATTTCTCCGCCTTTTGCTCCCGCTTCTGGTCCAATTTCTATCATATAGTCCGCTATTTTAAGAATTCGTGTATCATGGTCTACTAAAACAACAGAGTTGCCATCCTTAATAAGTTGCCTCATCAAATTAATTAATCCATCTACATTTGCAGGATGAAGTCCGATTGAAGGCTCATCTAAAACATATAAAACTCCCGTAGTTCTATTTCTTACAGTTTTAGCAAGTTGTACCCTTTGCAATTCTCCAGTAGACAATGTATTGCTTGCTCTATCTAATGTCAAATATCCTAACCCTAATGAAAGTAAAGCATCAGCATTTAGCATAAATTCTTCTAATATGTTTTTTCCCATTTGTCTAACTTCATGATTTAATTCATCTATAACTTTTGGAAGCCATGAGGTTAAATCTCTAAGGCTCATCTGGCAAACCTCAGTTAAGTTTTTACCACCCAACAAAGTAGAATTAGCCCTTTTATTTATTCTAGAACCATGACATTCAGGACAAACATCTTGTTTTAAAAATTTTGAAACTCTGCTCATGCTTTTTTCATCTTTTACTTTTTTCAAAGCATTTAAAACAGTTGCCTTAGCACTATAATAAGTAAAATCCATCTCCGT
>DVJF01000059.1 GCA_018716965.1 Candidatus Caccenecus avistercoris
TATGAATAAAAGATTATTATTTAATATTCAATTAATTAAAAAATTCTGCTTAACATTATTAGAGAAAGTAAAACAAGAATATAAAATCAGTTTTAGAAGAATTAGACATAAATTAGAGTTAAATCCCGAAACAGAAGTACCTAAATTATTTATGTTATTAGCTAATAAAACTACGAAAATTTACAATAAAAAATAGTAATTTTCCTTTTATTTACTTAAGAAAATTACTATTCTAATTTATTTTCATGCTTTTATCCTGCTTTTGGTTAACAAAATATTTAATTAATGTTATAATTAGACATGCGACAAATATAATAAATAGGAGGGATTTTTTTGAAGAAAAATAACATTTTTTTTGCCTTTATAATTCCCATTGTTGTGGTAGTAGCCCTATTAGCCGTACAAGCACTATGTGATTTGGAATTACCTAGCTATACATCAGATATTATCAATAATGGAATTCAACAAGGCGGCATTGAAGGGGGTTTGCCAGAAGTTTTAACAGTAGATACCTTTGATGCGATTATAAGTATTAGTAGCGAAGATCCAGCTATATTAGCAAGCTACGATCTTTATGTAACAGAAAACCTAAGCTCTAGGGACTTTGAAACTTTAACAAATAAGTATCCTTTAATGGAAACAGAAAACTTATATTTGTTAAAAGATTTAACAGAGGAAGAAAAAAGTATTGTTGAAGAACATATTAAAATACCTCTAATTATTACAACCATGTTAGAAAGTAATAATGAGAACTTAATAAATACACTCAATTTAACTATACCAGATAATGGGACTTTATTAGATGCTGTCTTATCTTTAGATAAAGATACTTTTAATACAGTTATTAATTCAATTACTTCTTCTCTAGAACAGTTAGATAGTTCTGTCCTTGACCAATATGCTGTTGCTAGTGTAAAAACCATTTATACTAACATTGGTATGAACATGGATGACTATCAAATGAGTTATATTATTGATAAAGGATTAATGATGCTTGCTATAGCAGCTTTAGGAATGGTTATTGCTATTATAGTAGGTTTCATAATTGCCAAATTAGCAGCCAATATTGGTTATGTTTTAAGAACAAAAGTAGTAAGAAAAATCATGAGTTTTTCATCGAAAGAATTCAAAGAATTTGGTGCATCCAGTCTAATTACTAGATCAACAAACGATATTGAACAAATTAAAATGTTTTTTATTATGCTACTTCGAATTGTCGTTTTTGCACCTATTATGGGTATTGGGGCCTTCATTAAAGTAAGTGATAACCCTCTAAATTGGATTATAGGTATAGCGTTAATTATTATCTTAATTCTAATTGGTATTCTCTTTGGCTTTGCTATGCCGAAATTTAGAAGTATGCAAAAACTAATTGACCGCATGAACTTAGTTTCACGTGAAATTATCACTGGTATGCCAGTAATTAGAACATTTGGAACAGAAAAATACGAAGAAGAACGGTTTGATAAAGCCAATATTAAACTCACGAAAACCAATCTTTTTGTTAATCGCTTAATGGGCATTATGATGCCTAGTATGATGTTAGTCATGAATATTATCAGTATTTTAATCGTCTGGTATGGTGCCAAACAAATTGATATTGGTACTCTTCAAGTAGGAACGCTTCTAGCTTTTATTACTTATACAATGCAAATTATCATGTCATTCTTAATGATATCAATGGTATCTGTTATGCTTCCTAGGGCTCTAGTATCATTAAAAAGAATCAAAGAAATATTAAAAAAAGATATCTCTATTAAAGAGCCAACGAATCCAATACCTTTTAAGGAGACAGAAAAAGGAATTATTGAATTTAAAGATGTTAGTTTCAAATATCCTGATGCCGATGAAGCTATGCTTAAAAATATCAGTTTTAAAGCTACTCCAGGAACGACTACAGCCTTTATTGGTTCCACTGGTTCTGGTAAATCAACCTTAATTAATTTAATACCAAGATTCTTTGATGCTACAAGTGGAAAAATTTATGTTGATGGTATTAATATTAAAGATGCATCAGTAACAGCTCTTCGAAGTCGTATCGGTTATGTACCTCAAAAAGGAATGCTTTTTAGTGGTACTATCAAATCAAATTTAATGTTAGGAAATGATTCTCTAACGGATGAAGAAATGATTACAGCTGCCCGTGTTAGTCAATCTCTAGATTTTATTAAATCTAAAAAAGGGGAATTTGATAGTCCAATATCTGAGGGAGGATCAAATGTTTCAGGAGGGCAAAAACAGCGTTTATCTATTGCCCGAGCTATAGCTAAAAATCCTGAAATTTACATATTTGATGATTCGTTTAGTGCTCTAGATTTTAAAAGCGATGCTACCTTAAGAAAAGCTTTATTTAAACATGCTAAGGATGCTACGATTCTTATTGTTGCTCAAAGAATCAGTACGATTATGAATGCTGATAACATCATTGTCTTAAATGAAGGAGAAATAGTAGGAAGTGGAACACACAAAGAACTAATGAAAAATTGTAAAATCTATCAAGAAATTGCATTATCCCAATTAAAGGAGGATGAACTCTAATGGCAAGAAGAATGGGTGGAGGACCTGGAACTGTAGATAAAGCAAAGGACTTCAAAGGAACACTAAAAAAACTATTAAAAATTATTTCTGAATACAAGATATTAATCATTTTTGCTTTTATTTTTGCGGTTGGTAGTACTATTTTCTCTATTATTTCTCCTAAAATATTAGGAAATGCTACAACAGAAATTTATACCGGCTTAATAGCCAAAATTAATGGTACTGGTGGTATCAACTTTAATGCTATAAGATCCATTCTTATTTGGTTAGCAGCCCTATATATCATTAGTGCTTTATTTAACTATATTCAAAATCTTATTATGACGCATGTCTCTCAAAGAGCAAGTTATCGCCTAAGAAAGAAAATATCTCAAAAATTAAATAAATTACCAATGCATTATTATGATGATCAAAATACGGGAGATATTTTATCTGTTATCACCAATGATATTGATACTCTACAATTAAATTTAAATCAATCAGCAACCCAGTTAGTATCCTCTATTGTAACACTATTTGGTGTATTTATTATGATGTGTACGATTAATGTAACTCTAGCTATCATAACAGCCCTAATTATACCTGTAGCAAGTATTATTGTTATGCTGATAGTAAAGAAAAGCCAAAAACACTTCTTTAATCAACAAAAATATTTAGGAAGTGTCGATGGAGAGATAGAAGAATTAATTAGTGGACACACGGTAATAAAAGCTTTTAATGCGGAAGAAAAATCGATGATTGATTTTAATAAAGATAATGAAGCATTGTCTCACGCTGGTTTTAAAGCTCAATTTCTATCTGGACTTATGCATCCAATTATGAATTTTGTAGCGAATCTAAACTATACTATTATTGCTATATTAGGAGCTATATTTGCTATTAAAGGTAAAATAACCGTTGGTAATATTCAAAGTTTTATTCAGTATTCGAAAAACTTTACGAACCCTATATCTCAATTAGCTCAAATATCGAACTTAATCCAAAGTATGGTCGCTGCCAGTGAAAGAGTATTTAACTTCTTAGAGTTAGATGAATATATTGATGAAGGAACCAAAGATTGTAGTAAAGTAAAAGGAAATATTGAATTTAAGCATGTAAAATTTGGATATGATGAAAATAAAATTATTATTAAAGATTTTAATGCTAAAGTAAGTAGTGGACAAAAGATTGCTATTGTAGGACCTACGGGAGCAGGTAAAACCACAATGGTAAAACTCTTGATGCGTTTCTATGAACTAAATGGTGGCGAAATACTTTTAGATGGCGTAAATATTAAAGATTATAAAAGAAAAGAATATGAGAGTGTATTTGCCATGGTGCTTCAAGATACATGGTTATTTAATGGTACTATCCTAGATAATTTACGCTATGGTAATTTGAATGCATCAGATAAAGAGGTAATAGATGCTGCCAAAACGGCTAGTGCTGACTTCTTTATCAGGACACTTCCAGATGGTTATAACTCTGTTATTAATGAAGAGACCAATAATATAAGCGGTGGAGAGAAGCAATTGCTAACCATTGCTAGAGCCATACTTGCTAATCCTAAAGTCTTAATATTAGATGAAGCAACAAGTAATGTCGATACAAGAACCGAGGAATTAATTCAACAAGCGATGGATAAAGTAATGGAAGGAAGAACTTCTTTCATTATAGCTCATAGATTATCAACCATTAAAAATGCTGATTTAATTCTAGTTATGGACGAAGGAGATATTGTAGAAGTAGGTCATCATGAAGAACTACTTGCTAAAAACGGCTTTTATGCCAAAATCTATAATTCCCAATTTGAAAGTATTTCTTAAAGATGCCAAAAAAGCATCTTTTTTCAAAAAACGTGATCTATACAGGAAATGATAGACAGTTTTAACGTTAATTAGTCGTTGTATTCTATCTTAAAATCTGTTATAATCAATTTGTAGAGCATTAGGTCAAAATGCCTACTTGTTTATTTTTTTGTAGACATTAACCGTCATGTTGTTACATACAATGATGATAGTTAGTGTCTTTTTTGGTCTAAGCCAAGATATAAGTAATCGGAAAAACTTCTTCATACTAACCACACAACCCTTTCTATTAACTTAAACCAAAACCCCAAGAGGGAGGTAAGCACAATAGTAGGAATTTGCTTGGTAGACACCAGTCCTAATGCTCAAGTTATTATTATCAACTATAAGACTTAAAAAAGCAAGAAAAAGCGTTCGACAAATTCCGACGTATATCTTCGACACAGAAAAATATATAAAGCAAAAGACTAACCAAAAAAATTCAGAATTTAATCTGAATTTTTTTCTATTAATGCATCTAAACTTACACCAAGAGCAACTGAAATTTTATAAAAAGTCTTTACTGAAAAATTATATCCCGCTTTATCACTTTGGATTTGTCTAATAAATTCATGAGATAATCCAACAATTTCTGCTAACTCGGCACTTGTCATATTTTTAAGTTTTCGATATTTTCGAATATTTTTCCGAATTGTATCATAAATATTCTCATCAAACTGAATTTGTTTCAACTTAATCACCCATTTTTATTGTAAGGCATTAGCTCACAAAAATATGTAAAGCAATACTTTACATACAAATATTCAATGTTAGGTATTGGCTAACAAAATGATATATGCTAAACTTACTTTAAAGTAGGTGATAATTTTGAAAAGTAAATCATTAGAAAGAAATATTTTAGTAGAAGCAGTAATAATCGCAATAATAGTATTATGCATTGGATTATTAATGAAAAATGATAGTAATACTTTAAATACTACTTCTATAAATAAAGAGAGCATATCAAAAGAATTAGATGGTAATTTAATTGGAGCTTATATTCAAAATGGAGAAGATTATACTCCAACTAGTGATATACCAACAAGTGGATAGTGCAAGAAGATATGGCTCTTTCCTATGATATGGAAACACAAACATTAACAGTAAGTCCCATAGCAGAAGAAGGTACAAAATGTTATTTATATTTTGATGAGAAAGCATCAGGTGGAGATTATATATTAGCAGGAGATAATCCCCCAACAGGGACTACAACCGATTGGACAGGAGGAACAAGTTATTATTACACAGGAAATCCCAATAACTGGGTACAGTTTGGAGGATTCTGGTGGAGAATTATCCGAATTAATGGAGATGGAAGTATAAGAATGATTTATAGTGGAAGTGAAGCAACAGGACCAGCAACAAGTGGAACAGATACTCAAATAGGAACGAGTGGTTTCAGTAGGACATATGAGTATAACATATATGTAGGATATATGTATACAGTTGGGCAACGACAAGGACATGATAACTCAAGTATAATCAAAGAAGTCTTAGACAACTGGTATATTAATAACATAGATAATCACAGATATGCAGAATATATAGATGGAAATGCTGGGTTTTGTGGAGATAGGAGAGTAAGCAGTGGAACAGGAACAGAAACAAGTGAAACTAATTATCAACCATATACTAGAATAAGTAATAATAGTCCAAGTTTAAGTTGTGAAACATTAGATATATATATACAACTAAAGGCAGTAGTACAGGTAATGCAGCATTAGATTATCCAATCGGCTTAATTAGTACCGATGAAGCTATGCTTGCTGGAATACCAAATTGGAATAGTAGTAATAGCAATAATTATCTATATACTAGACAAAATTATTGGACCATCTCTCCATATTGGTTTAACGACGGCTTTGCTCTCGTGTTCGTTGTGTATTCGAATGGCAGCCTTGATGGCGGTTACGTGTATGTCCCAATTGGCGTCAGACCAGTCATAAATATCCGTGCCGATGTTGCATTAACAGGTTCAGGAACGGTATTAGATCCATTCAAAGTGGTGGGAGCAGACTAACACTTTGTTTACATTATTATTGTGAATTGCTATACACTTTATTGACATTTATGATATAACAATGATAAACTTTATAATAGAGAAGAGGTTTAAAAAGTGAAAAAGATATTCGTGTGTATACTAACACTAATTCTATCATTTAGTTTTATCATTCCTGTTAATGCCAAAGAAATAACTTTTGAAGAAGTGGCTAATATTTTTGTTGATTTTCTTCAAACAGGTTTTGAAAAAGATGAAGAATATGAGGAATTAAAAGATCAAATAAAACTCGGGCATACAGAAAATACGATTTATATATCCATTCCGGTTACTGAATTAGATATGACATATAATTTAACTTTCACTTATGCTGAGGGGATAATCAGTTTTAATTATTCTGGAGATAGAGAAAATCCGAATAAAATTTTTGTTAATTCTATTTATGATGGCATTTTTATTCGAGTATTAATTTATTCAGTAGGAATAGCACAGGGTTATACTGAACAAGAAATGACTGATTATGCTCTAGATATATTTGGAGAAAACTATTTTGATACGAATGAAGCTATAAGTTATACAAGTTTTCCGTTTAACCTTTCAGAAGTAAGTGAAGAACCACCTGTAACTGTAGATATTGAAATAGATGGTTATGCCGTAGACACATTTTCTATTAACATCAATGAATTTCGCCTCAATACCCCTGTAGAAGAAGAACCAACTACAGATACCACTCCAAGTGATGATACGAGTAATCCAAGTATGTCTGATGTACCAGTAGAAACCCCTAATACGGAAGAACTAAATAATATTGAAAATCCCCAAACTGGTTTTATGGTACCCTTATTATTTGTGGGATTAAGTCTAATATTTATAATATATAGTTTAAGAAGAAAAAATATTTTTAAAAAAATATAAAATAGTACAGGTTATCTACCTGTCTTTTTAAATTTATGCTATAATTAATAAAGAGGTGTGTTATGAAGAAAAAAGAGTTAATTGATTTAATTACAGGAATATCTTTATTATTAATCGCTGGTGTTATTTTATTGTTACCAACCTTTAAAGTAAATGATTTAAGTTTTATTTTAAAAACAATATTTGGCTTTTATGCTTTAATTAAATTAACCCAATTTATTTTAATTATTAAAGAAAAAGATTTTGAAAGTTTATTTACTTGTTTAATATCCTTAGGTGCTCTAGTAAGTTTATTTATTATTGATTTAACAACAAAAAACATGGTATTAGTCCTACTTATTTGGATGGCACTAATGTGCTTAATCAAATTAAAGAAAGCTGATTTTTATCATGATAAACACAGTAAAATGTGGATTATGCGTGTTTTTATTTTATTTGTCTTTTTAACATCTGGGCTTCTAACCGGTTTGAACTTATATTATGAAGCATCTGTTCAAACAATCATTATTGGTTTCTTCTTCTTTATTAATGGCATATTAGATGTCGTAGATCCAATAACCGTATATTTAATGGGAGTAAAAAATGAAAGTAATAAATGATTTTTTGGAATATATTATACTTGATTTAAATAAAGGCAAAAAACTAGAAGCTTGGAATAATATCATTTTAAATAGACCAGATCCTCAAGTAATATGGGATAAAAATGAAAATGTAGATTGGTCTATAGCTCATGCTAGTTATACTCGTAGTAATACAGGCGGTGGTCATTGGCAAATTAAGAAAGATATTCCCTCATCATGGACAATAAGCTACCAAGATTTAAAATTTAATTTAAAATTAATGGGTTTTAAGCATACTGGCTTATTTCCTGAACAAGCTTATAATTGGAATGTTTTAAGAAATAGTATTAAGAAAGCTGATAGAAAAGTAAAAGTACTAAATTTATTTGCTTATACGGGAGCAGCCAGTATCGCTTGTCTAAAAGAAGGAGCAAGTGTTGTTCATGTTGATTCCTCACGCGGAATGATTGAATGGGCCAAAGAAAATGTTAAATTAAATCATTTAGAAGATGCATCCGTTCGTTTCTTAGTAGATGATGTAAGAAAATTTGTCAAAAGAGAAATTAGAAGAGGCAATAAATATGACATCATTATCATGGATCCTCCTTCATTTGGGAGAGGTGCTAAACAAGAAGTATGGAATATTGAGACGGATCTAGATAATTTAATCAAAGATACGGCCGAATTATTAAGTGATGACCCATTATTATTTATTATCAATTCCTATACAACGGGTTTATCCAAAACAGTTTTAGAAGATATTTTGTATTTAAGAGTAAATTCAAAGTTTAAAGGCCTTATTAGTAGCGATGAATTAGGATTACCTGTTAAAGATTCAAATCTTATTTTACCTTGTGGCCTTTATGCCAGATGGGAGAGGCAAAAATGAAAATAATAGCTATTATTTTAGTAAGTATTTTTCTAGTTGGATGTTCTTCCGATAATACTTTTACCTATGAAAAAATTAATTCTGAAGAAGCTCTAGAAATCATGAATAGTGTAGATAACTATGAAATTATTGATGTTAGAACAAGAGAGGAATATGCTGAAGGGCATATAAAAAATGCCTTTAATATTCCATATGATGAAATAAATGAATTAATTGATATTGATAAAGATACGGTTTTATTTGTTTATTGCAAAAGTGGGACGAGAAGTAAAATAGCAGCTGAAGCCTTAATTGATTTAGGCTATACGGTTTATGATTTAGGAGCTTATGAAAGTATCGATTTAGAAGAATAATCTGATACTTTTTTCATATATTTAATTAGAAAGTTGAGGAAAATATATGGAAATATTAAAAGTATCTAGTAAATCAAACCCTAGCAAAGTAGCGGGAGCGATAGCCAATATATTTAGAGAAAAAGGATCAGTAGAAATCCAAACTATTGGTGCTGGCTCTTTAAATCAAGCGATTAAGGGTATAGCTATTGCTAGAGGTTTTGTAGCACCTAGTGGTGATAATTTAGTTGTTATCCCAGCATTCAATGATGTGGTAATTAATGGTGAAGATAAAACAGCTATGAAACTAATTGTAACCAAAAAATAAAGTCAGCCCATAAAGTTGACTTTTTTAGTGCATTTTTTTCTATTCTATCTAGCCTTATAGCAAAAAATATCTTATAATAATAGTAGGGTGAATGCTTATGGACAATAAAGTAGATGAAATGATTTTAGAAGATGTTGATGGTAAAAAAATAAAAGCTACCAAATTATTTACGCATTTTGATTATAATTTTAGCAAAAATTATATTGTATATTTAATAGATGATGATATTTTAGCTTCCTCTTATGAAGAAGTAGATGGCAAAATTATCATTGATAATGACCTCTCAGCTAAAGAGTATGATATGATTGATGAAGAAATTGAAAAAAGAATGGGTGAAATAGATGAATAGAGTAATTATTACTGAAGATTATGGCCGCAAATATTATGCTTATGATCCATATGGTGAAGTTCGTAAACATTATCCTATTACAGGGGAAGAAATTGAAAAACTATTATCGGGTATTTTAAAAAGTGATATAAAAAAACTAGAAGAAAAGCCCAATATTATGGAACTAACATTCAATAATAATACAATCATTAGAATTTATAGTCCTAATGTGTTTAAAGATCATTTCGATTTAGAAGACACTTATTTTCGTCGTTTAGCTAGAAAAATGGAGATCTATCTTGAAAAGGAAAGTATCAAGAAAAACAAGCATAAATTACCACCAAAACATTACGCTAAAGTAAATCGTGCCAAATGCAGACAAATGCCTAAGAAAGCTATTGTATCATTTTCTTCTGCCCTAACAGCATGCCTTATGGCTGCCAATTTAAGCATGGCTAAACAAATAATAGCTAGTCCTATAATTAATAATGATAAACCTAAAGCAAGCTCAGAATTTATAACTGAAGCAAGAAGAATAATCAATAATAATACTATTGATGAAGAAACTTTGCTAGAAAATCTAAAATTAGCTCAAGCGGAATATAATGAAATGAATCCGAAAACAGAAACACAAGAAGTTTCGGTAGAACAACCACTTACTCTAGCAATTGAACCAACTGAAGAAATAAGTGTTGAATTTGCTTTTGATGATGCAACCGCAAATGGCAAATTAGAGCAAACTATTAAAAACTGTTCCCCATATTTAGATAAATGGATTGAAAGATATGGCTTACCGAAAGACTTAACATATGCTTTAGTATGTCAAGAATATGGCCAACTTGATTGTACTATTAATTCTGGCGGTGCTTGTGGACCAATGCAACTTCAAGTAGAGGCTTTTCATAATGATAATGCGATTGAATATTTACAAGTTCCAGTTTATGAAAATGGAAAGCTTACTGGTGAATATGACGAATTTTATGTAGCCGATGAAAGAAAATTAGATGATCCAAGATTAGTTGGTCAAAATTATTTAGTTATGCAAAATTTAGAAAATAATTTTCAAATTGGTTGTGCCCAACTCCGTCGTTGTATTGATAAATACAAAAATATTTTTCTAGCAGTAGATGCTTATAATAAAGGCCTTTATGCTATGTCTAGTGCTTGCAGTGAAGAAGAACTAGCTCATTATGAAAATGATTTTAACGATTTTTCATGGACGAGTATTATCCCTTCCGTTTATGGTGAAAATTATGGTGATAAAAATTATTTATGGAATGTCTTAAGATTTTTAGATACGGGCACCAGAGGAGAAGCGGATATCAAATATTATTACAATGACGAATTAATAAGTATAGACTTAACCAATACAAACGTGTATAATAATGACCTTGTGAGGTGATTAATTTGCCAAGAGTAGTATTAGTAACTGGTGCTTCCCGTAGTTTAGGTGCCTCTATTGCCAAAACTTTTTTAGAAAATAATGATGTTGTTTATGTAAATTATAATAAAAGCCAAAAAGAAGCTTTAGCTTTATGTAATGAGTATAAAAATGCAATACCTATAAAATGTGATGTAGCAAACGAATTAGAAGTAGCAAATATGATTATGAAAATCAAGGAAGAAAATAATCATTTAGATATCATTATTAATAATGCAGGTATTGCTGATGATTCATTAGTAGAAGCTAAAACGAAAGCCAGTTTTATGAAAATTTTAGAAACCAACTTAATTGGTCCTTTTTTAGTCTGCAAATATGGAAGAAAGATTATGGATAAAGGGTGTATTATTAATATTTCTTCGACAAATGGTATTGATACTAATTATCCTTATAGCCTAGACTATGATGCCTCAAAATCTGGCCTAAATTCTCTAACTCATAATTTAGCAGTAGAATATGCTCCTAATATTCGCGTAAATGCTATTGCCCCAGGTTGGATAAATACTGATATGAATAAAAATTTAGCCGATGACTTTAAAAATGAGGAATGTCAGAAGATTTTGCTAAATCGTTTTGCTAATCCTGAAGAAATAGCGAGTGTCATATTTTTTCTAGCTAGTGATAAAGCTAGTTATATAAATAGTTCAGTTATTAGAGTAGATGGAGGAATAAAATAAATGAATCGCTTGCCAATATCCATCACAATTATCTTTAATGATAATATTTTAAATGTTCCTATGGTCCATTTAGAATATGATGGTGACCATCATGCTCCCTTAATTAGAAGAGTATGTGAAATATATTCCCTAAATATTAACGCCAATAATTATGTTGAAGATTTATTGTCGAATAATCATATCATAATAGTTACGGTTTTAAATAATATAGCTTTATACATACCAAAAACTATTACTCAAAAGCAATTTACTCAATTAAAGGAATTACAATCATATTTTAGTACATATGATATTTTTGAAGCAGCTGTTTTTAACTATTCAGACAAAGTTTTTCAAACCGTAACGGATATAAATGCCTTTTTTGAATATGTCGAGAATAATTGCCTAGAAAAAACAAGGAGATGATAATATGGATATAGATAAATTAGTAGTAAAAGCTGAAGAAGAATGTGCTCCCATTTTTAAACAAATTGATGAGACGGAAGCTTATTTTAGTACTTTAGTTTTAGATGCTTTTAAAGAGGAAAACATATGTGAAAGCCATTTTAATATGACTACTGGATATGGTTATAATGATTTAGGTAGAGATGCGATTGAAAGGGTATTTGCAAGAGTCCTAAAAGGAGAGTCTGCTTTAGTAAGAAATCAATTTATCAGTGGTTCTCATGCTTTATCGACAACTCTTTTCGCTCTTTTGCGACCAAATGATACAATGCTTTCTATTACTGGCCTTCCCTATGATACTTTACATGAAGTAATAGGAATTAAAGAAAATCCTAGCTCCCTAAAAAGCTTTAATATTAATTATGAACAAATTGATTTAAAAGATAATTCCTTTGATACGGAAGCGATTCTAAAAAAATTAAAAGAAAAGAAAATTAAACTAATAGAAATTCAAAGAAGTAGGGGATATTCTACTAGAAAAAGTATTTTAATAAAAGATATCGAGGACATTATAAAAAAAATTAGAGAAGTAGATAAAGATGTAATAATTATGATTGATAACTGTTATTGTGAAATGGTAGAAAAAACTTCACCTTTAGAAGTAGGCGCTAATATTATTATAGGCTCTCTAATAAAAAATTTAGGAGGTTCTATTGCTTCTAATGGAGCTTATATTTGTGGGGATAAAAAGCTAATTAGTTTATGTGCTGAAAGACTAAATTTACCAGGAGAAGGAATGGACGTAGGACCTAGTTTAGGTGCTAACAAAAGTATTTTACAAGGTCTTTATTTTGCCCCTAGTGTTGTTGCCTCTAGTCTAAAAACAAGCGTTTTAACTTCTTACTTATTAGAACATTTAGGATACAATGTATCACCAAAATATAATGAAGAACGTGCTGATATAGTAGAAGCGATAACTTTTAATAATAAAGAATTATTAATTAAATATGTTCAAGGCATTCAAAGTAATTCTCCCATAGATTCTAATACTTTACCAATACCAGCACCTATGCCTGGCTATGATGATGAAATTATTATGGCAAGTGGGGCTTTTACACAAGGATCAAGTATTGAATTATCTTGTGATGGACCATTAAGGGAACCATATATTGCTTATCAGCAAGGTGGAGTAACTTATAATTATGGTAAAATAGCAGTTATGAATGCCATAAAAAATATAAATAAGGAATAACAAAAAGATTTTTTTTGCAAATTAATAAAAAGATGTCAAAAAGTTATTGACATCTTTCTTTATTAATGTTATATTAAATTACGTCAATGGCACAGGGGCGCTTAGCTCAGTTGGTTAGAGCACCTGCCTTACAAGCAGGGGGTCATAGGTTCGAGTCCTATAGCGCCCACCATTGTTTTTTTTGCCGACATAGCGTAACTGGCAGCGCAACTGACTTGTGGGATAGAAGCGAAAGCTTTTTGAACTATCTTGCACCTATAACTAGAAATAGTTATAGTGGACGTCGCTAATTCGGGGAAAGCTAAATAATATATATGCCAATCCCGAGCTAGAGGGAAATCCCTCGAGTGTAGAGACTTTATACGACGGACCTAAGTCAAAAGATATGGTTAAGAGAAAGTCCAGACTACAAACAGGCAACTGGTAGTGAAAACTATAGT
>DVJF01000060.1 GCA_018716965.1 Candidatus Caccenecus avistercoris
AGGGCTCGAAGAGTTTACTTTACCCTTTATTAAGTAGTTATTTTCTTTTACCATTTTTTATTCTAAAACAAAAGCAAATACTATCTTTTGAAATTATATAAATCGGTATAATTTTAACTAATGATTAACAAATAAGATCTATTATTGATGGTGTTTCCAATATCAGGAAATTTACAAAAACTATTTTTATACAAATAAAAATGACTAGTACCTAAAAAATACTTCTATTTTTCTAATACTTCCATTTTGAATAGCAGGAGTAATATTACAGAAACTACATATAAACTCTAATTCTTTTTAAGTGCTTCTTCCATTTCAATTTCCTGTTTCACAACCTTTAACATGAAAATCTCCTCGCTTTCTAACACAAAAAAATCAATTCCTTATAGAATTGACATTTATCGAAAGCTCTTCCTTTCGGTTCGAGACTATTTCTCTATGGTGCGAGAGAGTAGCCTATTTAAAACTCTAAGATTAAAATAGGTCGATAAATCTCAAATCTAATAATATTTTAACATACAGATATTTTTTAGTAAATATGATAAATTTTAGATTTTCCATAATATTAAATCGCGGCATTACAAAAGGTGAATTTTTAAAGCAAAAATACTTGAAGTGCAAACATTTATATGATAGACTATTTATAGTGATGCTATGATGAGAAAAAATAAATTAGTTCTGCCTGTTTTAAAATGGGTTGGAGGAAAAAGACAATTATTACCTATTATACATAAACATTTACCAAAGTTAAGCAATAATGCTACTTATTATGAGCCTTTCATTGGCGGTGGAGCAGTTTTTTTCGATTTACAACCATCAAAGGCAGTAGTTAATGACATCAATCATGAATTAATTAATGTTTATCAAACAATTAGAGATGATGTTGAAAAACTAATTGCAGAATTAAGTAATGAAAATAAATATGCAAATACATCGGAATGCTACTATAAAATAAGAGAGTTAGATCGCAATCCTGATATTTATAATAAACTAAGTAATATAGAAAAAGCAGCTAGAGTTATTTACTTAAATAAAACCTGTTATAATGGACTTTATCGTGTAAATAGTATGGGTGAATTTAATTCTCCTTTTGGAAGGTATAAAAATCCAAGTATTATAAATGAAATTGGTTTAAGAGCTGTTAGCAAATATTTTTGTGAAACAGATATTACTTTTCGAAATATGGATTTTGAAGATGCATTGGAAGGAATAAAAAAAGGTGATTTTGTGTATTTTGATCCTCCTTATGTTCCTCTTTCAACGACCTCTAACTTTACAGGGTATAATGAAAGTGGTTTTGGCTTTGAGGAGCAGGAGAGATTAAAACGTTTATGTGATAAGCTTACTGATCAAGGTGTCCATATTTTATTATCCAATTCTGATTGTGATTATATTCGAAAGTTATTTTCAGATAAAAAGAGATATACAATTATAGAAGTAAAAGCTAAAAGAAGTATTAATAGTATAAGTTCAGCAAGAGGGGAAATAAGTGAGGTGTTAATTATTAATCATGTCAGAGTTTAAATATAATGAGGAAGCATGGGAAAAAATATTTAGTGATTACAATATATTAGAAGAAATAAATGAAAAAGGATTTTTTAAAATCACTTCTGAAGAAATTAATAAATATAGACAAGCTAGATTAATGACAAAATTTGATAATAGTGAAGCTATACCTACAATATTGAGTCGGAACAATCTTTCAATTTTACCAATTAGTGGTAATAGCTATATGATTTCTACTTTTAAAACATATCATAAACTTGAACAGGCATCAGAAAATGTTATTAGAGTTGATTTTCCTCAATATATTGAAAGTATCAATTATAATAAAATTACTAGTGAAGCCTTAGCTTTAAATTGTGCTTACATTACTAAGATATTAGAAGATTTTTTAGAAGAAGAAAATCTGGTACCTACAGTAAGTGGAAAAATGGGATCTGGAGATTTTTGCTTTCAAATAGGAAATTTAAAAAATAATGAAAACATTTTAGTTGAAGTAAAAAATTCACGAATTGAAATAGATGGCGGATATGAAGGGATGAAAAGTTTAGCTATAATTGAAGCTAAAAATAAAATATCATCAGATTTTTTGGTTAGACAGCTTTATTATCCATACCGACTATGGAAAGATAAAGTAAGTAAGAAGGTTAGACCTATCTTTATTATTTATTCCAACGGTGTATTTACTTTATATGAATACCGTTTTAATGACGATAATAATTATTCATCTATAGAATTGGTAAAATGTCGGGAATACAGTATTGATGATACAAAAATTACTTTTGATACAATTAAAGATATTTATGACAATATTCATGAATTTGTAGATGAACCAGAAGTACCTTTTCCTCAAGCAGATAATTTTAATCGAGTAATTAATATTTGTGAATTAGTACGTGATAATGAAATAAATAAAAAAAATGTAAGAGATAATTATGAATTTGTAGAAAGACAAGCCGACTATTACACCAATGCGGCAATATATTTAGGATTAATTAAGAAAAAAGGTAATTTTTTTGAATTAACTTCTGTTGGTAAAGAAATTTTTAACATGAATTATAAAAAAAGACAAATTGAATTTATTAGAAGAATTTTATCTCATAAAGTTTTTTATGAAGTTATGAAAATATATTTTGAACAATCAGAAGTACCATCAAACAAAACAGTAGTGGATTGCATGAAAAAATGTAATCTATATCATGTGGTTAGTGATGAAACTTTTTATCGCAGAGCATCAACTATAAAATCTTGGATTGATTGGATTATTGATTTAGTTAGAGAAGAACTTGATTAGTTCTTCTTTCGTATTTTAAGGAGGTTTCGACATGATTCTACAACCCAAAAATTTTAACTTAGAGACAACAAGTATTTGGAGTTTTAAAGACCGTGGAGATTGGGCAACTCACAAAGGAGATTATAGAGGAAATTGCAGCCCCTATGTTTTACGTAATTTATTACTTAAGTATACCCAAGAAAACGACTTAGTGCTAGATCCTTTTTGCGGAAGTGGTACTACTTTAATAGAATGTAAATTGTTAAAACGTCATGCGATAGGCTTAGATATTAATAGTAATGCTATAATGCATACTAAAGAAAAATTAGAATTTAAATATCACGAGAGTTATAATCCTAAGCTGTATTGCTTAAATTCTATTAATTTAGATAAAGTAGTTAGCAAAGAAAGTGTGGATTTTATTTTTATTCATCCTCCATATGCTAATATTATTCAATACAGTCAAAACATAAATGGTGATTTATCTAGATTATCTATTGATGATTTTTTACAGCAAATGAAAATATTTTCAAAAAAAAGCTTTAATGCTCTGAAAAAAAATAAAATTTGTACTATTTTGATTGGAGATATAAGAAGAAATGGCAATATAATTCCTTTAGGATTTAATATTATGAATATTTTTATAAATGCAGGTTTTCAATTAAAAGAAATAATTATTAAAGAACAACATAATTGTACATCAACAAAATACTGGAAAAATAAAAACATAAATTTTTATTTATTAGCACATGAATATATTTTTGTATTAAAAAAATGAAAAGATTATGGAATAGTAACTTTTTGCAAAAAAAATGACTTCTTTAAAAGTTGAAGAATATACTCTTATTATACACTCCTTTTCTAACTTTCTGAAGTCATTTCATTTCCCTCTGGTGGGCGTGGTGGGACTTGAACCCACACAGTATTGCTACTATTGGTGTTTGAGACCAACGCGTCTACCGATTCCGCCACACGCCCATAATAATTTGTAGACATTTTGTAGACCAACATACCCTAGCATAATTTATATACAGAGGACAGCTAGTAACAAGTGCCTATATATCCATGCCAAATGATGGGGATTGACAACGTGCTTGTTTTGTGCATCTATAACGCGTTAGATTTTGAGTCCAGCGCGTCTACCAATTCCGCCACACAGGCAAGTAACAAACATATTATAACATAAAAATTATAATTACACTAGATAAAACGTTCAAGTTTAGTATATAATAATATAGTGATGATTATGATTTTAAGTTTTATAAGTATATTTGTTTTATTTTTAATATGGTCTATTTTTATGATGAAAGGAAAATTAAATAATTTGGATAATTATTTTTACAATACTATAAAAATAACCAATTTTAAAACAAAGATATGGAAATGTATAACATCTTTAGCTAGTGCTAAGTTTATCGCTTTAATGTGTATTCTTTTATTAATGTTTATAAAGAATAAAACAATTCCTATTTTAATTATTATCAATATGTTCATAATGTGGGGATTAATAGGAATATTAAAAAATTTATTTAAAAGACCTAGACCAAATATAAATAGATTAGTAGATGAAAAAGGTTTTAGTTATCCATCCGGCCATACTATGACAGCTACTTGTTTTTACAGCTTTATAATTTTTCTAATTATAATAAGTCCTCTAATGTTAACTGTAAAAATAGTGTTAATTACTTTATTATGTATCCTAATGCTATTAGTAGGTTATACCAGAGTATATTTAGGCGTTCATTATTTAAGTGATGTTATAGGTGCCTATCTTTTTGGAACAAGTTACAGTCTACTATACATTTTCTTTACTTATTTTATTTTAAATTTAATTTAAATTTTCGAAATTAAATTTGTTGTGATATAATTAAGTTACGAAAAAGGAGTGGTAGTATGAAGAAAAAAAAGGGGAAAATAATGCCATTTTTCAAATTTTTAGCAATTGCAATGGCTTTAATAACTATTATAACTTTATGTTTATTTAAATTTATAGATATTTTACCAGGAGAGTATTTTATTGTTTTATGTATCTTATTGATATTAATTGATGTTGGCCTTTCTCTTCTAATTTTAACTAGAAAAGGAGTTAAACGAAGGGCTGTAGGCTCAGTACTTTCTATAATTTATATAATTTTTTTAATACTAGCTATTATATATGAATTAAATACGATTGGTTTCTTAAAAAAGATAGGATTTACCGATTATAAAACCGAAAATTATAGTGTTCTAGTTTTAAAAGATAGCAATTATGAAGAAATAGAAGATTTAGATGGAGAATCTATTGGCAGTTTAGAATTTAATACGGATGGCCTAGAAAAGGCTAAAGAAAAAATAGAAAAAGAAATTACCCCTGAATTTATTACTACTGATAATATAACAACTTTAAAAGATGATTTTTTAGCTGAAGAATACGAGGGAATGTTAATTGAAGATAGTATGCTTTCTATGGTTAACGAAAGTGATGGCGAATTTAGTGAGAGTTATCGTGTTATATATGAATTCTCTGTAGATGTAGAAACAGAGAATATTGCTGAAGAAGTAAATATAACAGAAGAATCATTTAATATATTTATTTCTGGAATTGACACTTATGGTTCTATTAGTAGTGTAGCTCGTAGTGATGTGAATATGGTAATTACGGTTAATCCAAATACTCACAAAATATTAATCACTTCTATTCCAAGAGACTATTATGTAACACTAGCGGGTAAAAATGCCAAAGATAAATTAACTCATGCGGGAATCTATGGTATTGAAACAAGTGTCGGAACAATTGAAAATTTATTAGATATTAAAATCAATTATTACATCAAAGTTAACTTTACATCTTTATTAGATATAGTCGAAGCTTTAGGTGGTGTAAATGTTTATTCAGAATACTCTTTTACTAGTAAAGATGGATATTATTATCAAAAAGGTTATAACAATGTGGATGGCAAGAAAGCTTTATCTTTCGTAAGAGAGCGGGGGGCTTTCACAGAAGGAGATCGAGTACGTGTTAAAAATCAAGCAGCCATGATTGAAGCCTTAATTAATAAAGCTATAAGTCCTTCTATAATAGTTAAATACACAAGTTTACTAAATGCTTTAGATGGTTCATTTGTAACTAACATCCCAACCAAAGATATAACCGATTTTATCAAAAAGCAAATTGATGAAATGCCAGAATGGGAATTTGAAAATATTAGTTTAGATGGTTCAAACGGTTATGATTATACATATTCATATGGAGGAACAAAACTATATGTTATGATTCCTGATAATGAAACCGTAATTAATGCTACTAACAAAATTAATGAAGTATTAAAAGAAGAATAAGGAAGCTAGCGAAAATCTAGCTTTTTTTTGCAACAAATAATATTGCCCATAACCTAAAATCGTGATAAAATATGACTAATGATTTTAGGAGGGTATTAAAAAATATTATGAATATAACTAATGAACAACTAGATAAAATAAAAGAAATTTTGAGTAGATATGACATTTATCAAGAATATTTTCATCATGTAGCTACCATCGATTGTGATTTTAAAGTATTTGCTAATAAAGAAGTAGAATGCTTGTATTACTTATTTGTCGATATTTTTGATAAATTTCCAAAAGAGCGCTTTGGTAAATTTGAGCTCAAAGGTAAATTTATAAACATAGATCATATTGACTCATATAAAAAAGAAATGAGTGGTAAAAGAATATTGTTAGTCGCAGATTTTATTACAGATATGGATGAAATACGTAAAGATATTCAAGCATTAAAAAATATATCTCCCAAAGTAACTACTTGGTGTCTTCTTTGTGATGCTGATAAAGTAAAAGATACTGACAAAGATGTAGAAGACACTTTTGGCCATGTTATATATAGTGCCACGCGGTTTATAAGAGAACCTGTTCAAAGAGTTAGTGATACATTAAATTATTTAAATATTAGAATGAATTATAATGGTATAAAAATAGCTACTGATAGAGATATAAAAAGTTTATTAGGAAAGAATGTCTACTGTTTAAAAAAAGACTATCGAATACCTAACTATGATTCTAGTAAATTATTTGTAAGTTTTTATGATAAAGATAATATTTTAAAAGAGAAGGGAATAACTTTCTTTATCCGCTTTTATCAAAATATAGATGGAGTTACCATAATTCCTGAATTAATTATTCCTGATATTGATCAAGAAAATATTGTTAGTTATTGTCAAAATCTTTTATCAAAGTTTAATTTACCTATTAAAAGCAATGATCCTGATCAATGTTACAAAGATACTATTAATCAATTAAAATATTTTTTACTAGAAGATTATTTAAGAAATGCTCAATCTAAAGATCACATCAATATTGAAGATAAATATTCAAACTTTGATATAAAAAGCTACATATATAGAAAGATGCGTAATAATGATAATTGTGTAGATTTACATTCGTTAATTAAAGAAATAGCCCAAAATCCTGCTATTGATGAACAAGATGTAATCCTTCAACTAATTATGCTTTTAGATGAAAATAAAATATTATTAAAAGATAAAGATATAACTTATGGTACCAAGATAAAAAAGACAGCAATATTTTATCGGCTTATTTACGAGTTATGTCCTAATACTACATGCTTTTTCTATCAGAGTGATGGCGACAGAGGATTTTTAGAATATTGTGCTAGATATATGCTTGAGTATTTTAAAGATCAAGAATATTTAAATTTTTACATAAATTTACCCAACGATCATCAAGAACTAATAAATGACCTTGTATCACTTGATTATTTCATAGACAAATTAAATGTTGATTTTGATCGTCTAAAAATGTATATGAAATTAATATATAAGAAATATGAGGATGACTTAGGTCAAACGCGAGAACTAAAAAATAGCACGTTATTTTAGTAATGTGCTATTTTTTATTTAAAATATTAATAATTATACAAACGATACAACGTAATAGACGGTTTATTAAAAAGCCTAAAACTAAAGTTTTCAGTACCAATACCATTAGAAATATATAACTGCATACCATCTACTTTATAATAATCATTTAAATAAGTATTAGCCCCATCTTTTTTTATAACTCCCCCAATAAAAGGTATTTTTATTTGCCCACCAAGTGAATGTCCTGCCAAGACAATATTACTTTTTGGCAAATCTTTAATCATATCCGGTTGGTGCGTAATCGTAATAGTAAAATATTTATTATCATACAAACTTTGAATATCACTAGTATTTGTTAATCCCACAAAATTAATAGGTTCTAAAGCTTTATCATAAACAAGTTTCGAAGTATTATCTAAAATAGTAAAATCACTATCACTCATAATTAATTGGTAAGTATCAATATATTTTTGATCATAATCCCCAATAACGGCAAATTTAAATAATCTTGCTTGTAACTTACTTAAATAATCACTCATAAGTTTAATATCTTCATCACTTATCTTATCATCATCAAATAAATCTCCTGTAAATATTAGGATATCAGGATTAAGTTCATTAATAGATTGAACTAACTTTTCCATATCATCTTGATCTGTTGTTCTACCATAATGAATATCCGAAAAATGCACAATTTTAAGCCCATTATAAGCTTCATTCATAGCTTCATCAACTATAGCTTCTTCATTTACGACTAACCCTTTTGTATTAATATATCTGGCATAAAGAAACAAAAGAAAAAAAATGATAATAATCAAAAAAAGTATTTTAACTATTCTTCTAGGTTTAATTTTCACATTTTTTTCCATAACATCACCCAATAAATAAAAGCAAGATGACACACATTCCATTATGGAACATATGCGCTAAATAAGAAGTATAAATATTATCCGTTTCATAAAAAGCTTTAGCAAAGAAAAATCCTAAAGTACTATATGGGATTAAATAAAGTAGCTCAAAAAAATCTTTCGTACTAATAAAACTAGATATATGAGCAGAACCAAAAAGCAGAGCTGTTACAATAGCAAACGTGTACCATTTTGAAAAAGCACTTTTAAAGCTAGCTCGAAAAGTTAATTCTTCAATTAAAGGACCCAAAAATACCATGGAAATAAAACTACTAATTGGGTAATTACCAAGAAGTGTTCTATTCGCTTCTTCATTACTAGCAATACCTCCAGCTATATTAGAAATAATTATATTAGCAATAAACATCGCCCCAAGCCCAATAATCCAATTTTTTAAAGCAACACCAACATATTCTTTCTTAAAATTTTTAAAATCTCTGATAAGCCTTTTATGATATATAGCACCTATCACAAGTAATAATATAACATAAGTTAAAATTTGAAATAAAGTAGCAATCACTATATTATCACTAAATGTATAATTTTGAAATAAATAAGAACAAATTAGACTCACAATAAAATAAAGAGCTATTGTTCCTATTCCTTTTAAAATTTCTAAAATTTTATTTTCCAATAATTCCATTATCATCAACTCTTTTTCTAGAATAAATATAACACAAAACTAGTCTACTATACAACAATTTTAAAACTAATTTGACAAAATACTTATGTCCTTATTGATATTTTTCTAAAAATTAGTTATAATAAAATAGAGAAAGTAAAAGGAGGAATTTATTCATGAAAGAAGCAACTGGAGAATTAAACATGACAGTTGTTACTGTAGTTGCAATTGCCGCAGTAGCCGCATTCTTCTATGCATTTGTTTGGCCAGGAATTCAACGTTCAATAGAGGCCAGTACTTATTGTTCCATGGCAACAGGTTGTGATGAAGAATATAAGAATTGTAGTTACACAGATGAAGATGGTGGAAAACACAATGACTTAGACTGCTCTAGTTATTACAAAGATTTATTAAAAAATGACTCAGCAGAATAATTTTTAAAAAGGAGGTAGAAAAAAATGAAAGAAGCCACAGGTGAGCTCAATTTAACGGTAATAATTGTAATTATAGTGGCTTTATTGTCCATTTTTTTCTTTGCCGTCATTTGGCCCTCTATTCAAAATAATTTTGATGAAAATACTCGTTGTGATGAGGCAATTTGTCCATGTCCAGGAAGAGATAGCGATGGCAATTGTGTAATTCCAGATGATGGTATGGTAACGTGCACATACCGAGACAGTAATGGAACTGAACATGATATTACATGCGCTTGGAAGGGTTAATTGAGGTGATATTTAGATGAAAGAAGCAGTAGGTGGCGTATCCTTATTTAATATTGTAATTGTCTTTGTTTTGCTTTTTGCAGGTTATATCAGCTTATCAATTAACTATTCTAAGGCATATAATGTTAAAAATGAAATCTTAAATATTATAAGAAATCAAGGTGGTGTATGTACATCATCTCAAGCCAGTAGCACAAATAACTGTTATAATTTTTCTGAACAAATTACTGACTATTTTGCAGAAGCTAGTTATCGTAGTACAGGAAGTTGTGAAGAAGGCTGGGTAGGTTATGACCGAAACGGATTAGTAAATAACACCAATTCAACTTTCTGTGTCAAAGGCATTCGCGCAAATTCTAATTCGGAATTACCTAATGCATTATATTATCAAGTAAAGGTTTTCTACCAATTAGATTTACCAGTAATAAATCAATTATTTGAATTTAGCATATATGGAGAAACAGCAAGAGTATATGACCCAAATGAATGTAATGTTAACCCATCACAATATCCATGGTGCATTGGTTAGTGGGGTGATAATATGAGACAAACAATTGGTGGAACATGGTTATTACAATTAGTAATTGTATTTATCATTTTATTTGTAGGTTTTATTATTTTAACTTTAAATTATTCTAAAACGGTAACTTTAAAAAATGAATTAATTGATATGTTTGAAAAATATGAAGGAATAAACAGTCAATCTATTGAATTAGTAAATAATTATCTTAAATATAACACTTATGATATATTAGGGTCATGTGCATCAAATGATGAAACAACTACAGGTATCTATGGAGCTAAAGACCTTAATAGTAATGTGCTAGAAGAAGTTCGGCCTAATGAAACATATTATTACTGTATAAAAAAATATGATGGGGCCAATACTTCAAATTATTATCAAATTACAATATTTTATAAATTTAATTTACCTGTATTTGGTGATAGAGCTAGATTTCCAATTAAAGGGAGTACAAGTAATTTTCAATCTCATGATGAAGCAAAATACGAAGCAAGTATAGGAGATTAGAAAGAGGGGAATAAAAATGAATGTTATTGTATCAAATAAATATCAAAATATGTTAGCAACGCTAGATATAGATGTTATTAAAAGTATTAATGGTGAATTTGAAGTAGAAGAATTAGCCAATATTTTTACCAACTTTTATTTTAATAAAATGATTATTGATGTTACAGCTATAAAAGGATACCAAAATATCAAAAATATTCAAAAATTATCCGTAAACTTTGACCCAAGCAAATTAATATTATTATTAGATGATTCGGCTATGGTTAACAGTGGACGTTACTTATCAAGCCTTGTATCCATGGGAATTTATAATTTTACCAGAAATATTAATGCCATTAAATTTTTAATTGATAATCCAAATTCTTATAAAGATGTAGCTCAATATCATAATTTAAATGGAAATAATGAAGATGATGATACAAGTGGGTTAGAATATGATTCATTTACCGGAACAGGAAGTGGTGGACTTCGAATAGTTGGATTCAGAAATGTTACTTCTCATGCTGGAGCAACCACTTTAGTGTATATGTTAAAAAAGCATCTAGAAGTAGCCTATAATGTAGTTGCCATTGAAGTAGACAAAGAAGATTTTCTTTATTTAAACGATAAAAGTCTTAAATCAACTACAACACTAGATTTAGCCTTTAATATTGCTAATAATCCCGATGCGGAAGTAATACTAGTAGATTTAAATGATTCTACTCAAGGAAATCTTTGCAATGATATTATTTATTTGATTGAACCTGGATTAATCAAATTAAATAAATTAATTCGTAAAGACCGAGCAGCCTTTGAAAAACTAAAAGATAAAAAAATTGTTTTAAATAAAAGTGTATTAACGAATAAAGATATCAATGACTTTGAAAATGAATCTAATAGCAAGGTATTCTTTAATATTCCATATCTAGATGACAAAAAGGAGCACGAACAAATACTAGATGACTTTTTAGTAGCGCTTGGTTTTTCAAGACTAAACAGTAGTGGCTCTGGAAAAGCTAAATTATTTAACATTTTTAAATAGTTACTTAACAAAGTAGCTATTTTTTTAGTTTTAAAAAAACCACTTTACTGATATAATAGTAAGTAAGTGGTGAAGCATATGAAAAAAACATGTTTAATAATATTAGTAATTGCTCTTATTGGTATTACAACAATTACAATATATACTCTAGCAAATCAAGAAATCAAAGGAACTCAAGAAATAAAAAAAACAAAAAGCATTGAAAAAGCTTCTAGTAATTTAACAGAAAACGAATTAAATGAAATATACAATGTTGAATTAAATAGTAAAAGACATCGCTTGAAAAGTAATTATCGGGTTGTTTTAGAAGATAAGTTTGCCAAAATCACCTTAACTTTATATCTAGATGGTTTTGAAATACATACCCAAGATATAATGACTAATCTTGATTTAAAAGAAATTGAAAAAAATTTTCAAGATCAAATAAACAATTTTGAAACTATATCCGAAGAAAATATAAAAATTATTAAAACAGATCAAGATTATTTAGCCGTAAGTATTACATCAAATATAGAAAACTTAAAAGAAGAGTATTTTATCTGGACATCCAGTGGTGATAATTTATTAAAAAATGTCGTAATATACGATGAAGGAACAAAATATGTTAGTACAACCGAAGAAGCTTTAGATATTTTCTATGATGATGAAAAAGAGATAATGGCAAAAATTGAAGATAACGAAATATATGCGATAGAAAGAGCAGATGCAGATGATACTATCGTTTTAGAAGAGAAAGTTTTCACTTTAAAAAAGGGTAAAGTAGAGGAAAAAAAGCTTAACACTTATGAGAATATTGCGGTGGCATCCGAAACAGAAGAATAAAAAAAACCCTAAAAAGGGCTAATAAACATAAAAAAACATTTATTGTTTGAATTAGTAGAATTTGATATTAGTTAAGTAAAGGAAGTATATCAAAGAATGGAAAAGAATATTCAAACAAATTAAATGTTCGGGAAAGTATATTACAACAAAAAAAGTTATTTGTCAAGAAAAAATTGCCTAAAATTTTCAATTTTTTCAATTTTTTTTCAAATGTATCAAAACTCCTAAAAACATAAAGTAAACAATAATATTAGTCCCCCCATAACTAACAAAGGGAAGAGGGAGCCCAATAATAGGAAATAACCCCAAATTCATTCCAATATTTTGTACCTGAGCAAAAATAAACATCATTAAAAATCCTGCTATAAACATTTTGTATTTTCTATTTTTTGTTTGTGTTAATTGTACTAAAAAATAAAAATCTAAAATATAAAAGCAAATTAATATCAGAATAAAACTAAATATTCCAAGATTACTAATAGATAGAGCAATAATAAAATCAGTAGGAGCTTCCGGAATATAAACACCACCACTACCTCTAAAAAATAAAGAAGTTCCAATCGATATTAAAGCCCGATTTAACTGAAAAGAATCATTATTAACAAACGTCATAATTCTATCTACCCGATAAAAGAAAGAAGTTCCAATAAGCTTTATTAATAGATCTTGATTAAAATAATATAAATAAGCAAAAGAACCTATAAAAGCAAGCAAAATAATTCCTGAAATAATATACCATTTAATATTAATTTTATATACTAAAATAATTCCTAACATTAATATAAGATAAATCATTATAGCCCCTGTATCCGGTTCTAAGAAAACAAGCAAAGAAGGGATTAAAGTAATAATTACAGCTTTTATAATAGCTTTAAATTCTTCTTTCATCCCATGCTTTTTTTCTCGCGAAAGAACCTCACTTAAATATAATGCTAAACTAAACTTCATAAGTTCACTAGGCTGAAAAGAAAAAAATTTAAAATCAAACCAAGCTCGCGAACCATTAATAGTTTTTCCAAAAAACAATACCAAAATTAAAAGTATAACATTAATAAAATACAAATACTTACAATATTTAAATAGTATTTTAGGTTTTATAATTGAAAAAACAAAGATTACAAAAAATCCAAGCCCAAACCACAAAGCTTGTTTAAAAAGATAATCCTGATACACACTATTATTTATTCCAGCATAATACATATTAATTAATGATATACTAAGTAAAATAAATAGTGGACCAAACAAAAAGAGTTTATCAATAAATACTTTCTTTTTCATATTATTATTATGTTTCAAAAAGAAGTTTTTATCATAAAATGTAATAGAGGTGTTCTAAAATGAAAAAAGATTTACCAAAAGTATATGCTAATCCTATTGATAAGGATATTCGCAACAATGACAATATCTTTTATGGCAAAAATGAAGAACCTAAACTAGATCGTAGTGTTAATATATATGAAAAAATTAACCAAATTTTTGCTTCTCCCCATCATGTGTATAAAAGTAACGTTTTAGTAAAGACTAAAAATGGTGAATTAAAGACTACTATCGTCGGAAAATCTGGTAATTTCCTGCTAACATTAAATGGCGAAAAAATAAATATGTTAGATATTGTGGATATAACAAGACTCTAAAGAGTTATGCTCAATTTGACAAACCAGATAGTTTATGGTAGAATGTAACTCACTTCGACACAAATAGGAGGAAGTAGTAAAATGAAAAATTTATGTATTAAAATGGCTTTGGTTATTTTAATTACAAGTAGTTTAATTATTGGTTATAAGGAAAAGAATAAAGAAAGTGACTTAGTAGAAAAAGTTGTTATAAATAATGTATTATATCGTAGTGATCGCACGCTGGATCGCTATGAGGAAGAAGAAATTATAGAAGAAGAACCTGTAGTAGAAGAAGTAGAGCCTATTGTATATGAGGGATTAACATTAAATGAATTAGGTTTAAAAATTGACAATGTCCTAAATTCTACTTTAGATGGCTATGGAACCACAATTGCTTCTTTAGCTTTAGATAAAGGGGTAGATCCAGTAGTGGCAGCCTCTATTATCCTAGTAGAAACTGGTTGTAAATGGACTTGTAGTTCTTTAGTTAGAAATGCGAATAATGTTGGAGGAATGAAAGCAACGAGTACTCGTTATGCTAGTTTTGCTACACTGGAAGATGGGTTAGAAGCCTTCATTAATAATTTAGCTAACAATTATTATGCGAAAGGTCTAACCACACCAGAAGCAATTAATACCAAATATGCCACAAATCCAAATTGGCATCAAGATGTTTATTATTATGTAGAAGCAATTATGTCTAGTTAATTGCTTTTTTTCATATTTTGCCATATAATTAAGATAGGTGATAAAAGTGATAGAAAATAAAAAAATCTTAATACTAGGTATGGCTAGAAGTGGTTATGAAGTAGCCAAATTACTTAGTAATGCGAAAAATACGATAATTATAACGGATCAAAAAGATCAAGAAGAAAGACAAATAGAAGAATTAAAAAATTTAGGAATAACTTTTATAAAAAGTGATGAACCCGAAACAATATTAGATGAAAGCTTTGACTTACTAATTAAAAATCCTGCTGTTTTTCCTTTTCATCCTTGCGTCAAAAAAGCTCATGATTTAAATATAGACGTGGTAAATGAAATGGAAGTAGCGTATCATTACCTAAAAAATCCGGTAAAAATAATTGGAGTTACCGGAAGTAATGGAAAAACTACAACCGTAAGTCTTATTTATGAAGTATTAAAAGAAGCCGGCATGCCTGTCAAATTAGGAGGAAATATTGGTACTCCTTTATCTAAAATTGTTTTAGACTTACAAGCGAATGACATTCTTTTATTAGAAATATCTGACCATCAATTAATAGATATGCACGATTTTAAAACGGATATTAGTGTTTTAACTAACTTATGCCCAACCCATCTTGATTATCATGGTTCATATGAAGCATATAAAGAAACAAAGAAAAAAATATTTGCTCATCACACCAAAGAAGATATAGCTATTATTAATGCTGATAATTATGATTCTCTTGAATTAACAAAGAATATTTTATCGACAAAATATTATTTTAATAACGAAGAAAATTATTATACTGAGGAAGCCATATACATAGATAAAGAAAAAGTCATAAATACTAGTGATATTATTCTAAAAGGTACTCACAACTATGAAAATATTCTAGCAACCTATTTAGTAGCTAAAATTCTAAATATAGATTTTAAATATGTAAATGCCGTTTTAAAAAGATTTAAAGGTGTTGAACATCGAATCGAATTTGTCCGAGAACTAGATGGCATAACATATTATAATGATTCGAAATCTACGAATCCTACTGCGACAATTACAGCCCTAAAAAGTTTTCCTGGGTCTATTTGTTTAATATTAGGAGGTATGGAACGCCATCAAGATTTTCATGATTTAACCCCATATTTAGACAAAATAAAAAAAATATATGCGATTGGTGAAACAAGAAGTAGAATTATGGATTATGCTAAAGAGGTAAATGTTCCATGCGAAGAATTTACTACTTTAAAAGAAGCTATGCCAAGTATCAAGAAAGAAGCCGTAAATGGTGATATCGTATTATTATCTCCAGCCTCAGCTTCTTGGGATCAATATATTAAATTTGAAGATCGTGGGAACGAATTTAAAAATATCGTAAATAATTATTAGAAAGTGTGCAGTAATGAGAATAGTCTATAGTTTCCCAGAAACGTTAAATAAAACTTCTGAAAAATTGGAAACAATTAAAAATCAAGGCTTTGATGCCATTCAACTTCCACCTATCCAACCTTTAAAAGAGGAAGATCCAACAGTCTGGTGGAAAGCTTTTCAACCAATTGGCTTTAAAATAGGAAATGCCTATGGCACCAAAGAAGAATTAATCGCCTTCACCGAGAAATGTAAAAAGTTAGGTCTTCGAGTTTATGCCGATGCTATTATAAATCATATGGGTGCTGATAACAATAATCCTCTAGAACCCAATGAATTAGTAGATCCTATATTAAGAAATAACTCCAGTTATTGGAAAGAGAAAGTAAAAATAAAAGATTGGCATAATAGACAGGATGTTATCCATCATTGTATGGATTTGCCTGGACTAAATGTTTATAATAAAGACGTAGAAGATATGATTGTAAACTTTTTAAATGAACTAATTGACTGTGGTATATCCGGATTTCGTTTTGATGCTGCTAAATCAATTGGACTTCCCAGTGAGGGATATCGTTTTTGGCCTAATTTAATTTATCGCTTAAAAGTATATGGACTATTCTTATATGGAGAAGTAATATTTGAAGAAAACCCTAAAATAATTGATGAATATGCTAATTATATGTATGTTTTAGGTAATTATGACGGAAGTAATAGAGCTTCTATGGTGAAATTTATCGAAACACATGATACATATTTAAGTGAAGATAGCCTCGGTTATTCAAAATTTTGGTCTACTGAAAAAGTAATAAATGATTATTGTAATTTAATAGAGTACTATGATAATTCCTTATTTTATATAAGACCAAACGATAATATGTGGCAAAATGGAAAGATAAAACAAGCCCACGAACGAGCTAGAGCAAGAGTAAGAAAACGCTAAAATACAAGCCTAAAATTAAAATTTTGACACCAATTTGACAAACAACTGTATTTGTGCTATAATTATGCCATAACAAAAGGGGTGTTTTGAAATGACTTATAGTGAGGCGTTAAATATTTTTATGTTAGGTTTTAATTTTACAGAACAAGACCTAAAAAAATCTTATCGTAGTTTATCAAAAAAATATCATCCAGATAATTTTTTAACCGAAGAAGAAAAAAGAGTAGCTCATGAAAAAATGTGTGAAATTAATAAAGCTCATGATATTTTAAAGAAAAAGAAAACAAATAACTATGAATATCAAGAAGAAGAAAAAATAAATGTAAATGAATATCGTGAAGAATTAATAAGAAAAATACTTAAATTTTTATTACCTAGTGAAAATGACGAGTATTATATCTTTTTAGCAGGCTATAATTATAAAATTAGTAATATTATTACAAAGTTTGAAAAGAGAATTACATCAGATATTTTTGCATCAGTAAATAAAGACATTATGGATAGTGAATATAGGAAAGCTACAAACGCTATAAAAAAACAATTTACTAAATTACAAGAACGTTTTTATGATGAAAATAAAATTGATGCTACACAAGTAATTGAGCCATTAGAATACAATTGCAGTTTAAAAGAGTTTTATAAGCAATTATTAGTGATTGATAAAAAATATGGACTAAAAGCTCAGATTAATCAAAGATTAACGAAAGAAATAGAGGAGTATTCGGCAATACCAGACTATAATATCTTAATAGCGGTCTTAAGTTACATAAAAAATAGTTATTATGAAAAAATAGTGAATAATACAAATTTATTAAAAGCTTACAAACAAGATGAAAATAGCTTAGAAATAGCCAGAATAATTTTACAAATGCACAAACAAATAGGTGAATATATTAAACAGTATCGTTATTTAAGTAACCAAATAGCATCCCTTGATAATATTATAATGAATATTAATGATATTGAAATAGAGTTTAAATATTTAGAATTAAAAAATCAATTAATATTTGCACCTAACCTAGAAGAAGTATTTAAAAAATTAAATGAACTTAAAAATTCTATTAGACACTATGAATTACAATCTAATTTTAAAAGAACGAGAACAATTTAAAAAGTAAAGGCAGGAAACTTTACTTTTTTATTATTTTTTGTTATACTAACGACTAGGTGATAAAATGCTTGTATGTGGTAAAAATGTTTTAAAAGAAACGCCTCTAAATAAAATCCACAAAGTTTATTTAAAGGAAAATTTTAAAGACAAAGATATTTTAAATTATTTAAAAGAGAATAAAATCAAATATGAATTTACTCCTGAAATACGTCTAAATAAAATGGTAAGAGAACATCATCAAGGAGTAGTAATAGATATAGATGATTATGAATACTACAAATTAGAAGATATAATAGATGAAAACTTTTTAGTATGTCTCGATCATTTAGAAGACCCTCATAATTTAGGAGCTATTATCCGTACTTGTGAATGTGCTGGTATAAAAGGCATAATTATTCCTAAAGATCGAAGTATTCGCGTAAATGAAACGGTTATGAAAATAAGTGCGGGTGCTATTAATAATGTGAAGATTGTAGAAGTTAGTAATTTAAGTGAAATATTAAGAAAGTTACAAAAAAATATGTTTTTTGTATATACAGCTGATATGGATGGCTTAGATTATCGAAGGGTAGATTATGCGGATAAAAAAGTATTAGTAATTGGTGCTGAAGGCAATGGTGTAAGTCCTATTATTAGAAAAAACAGTGATGAAATTATTAGTATTCCAATGTATGGCAAGATAAATAGCCTAAATGCTAGTGTATCGGCAGCTATCTTAATTTATGGAATGATTAAGGAGTAATTTATGGATGATGAAGAATTAATAAGAAGAGCCAAAGAAAATGATGAAGAAGCCAAAAACATGCTTTATGAAAAGTACAAGTATATTATTGATATATTAATGAAAAAATACTGGTCTTCATCAAGAGAACTAGGAATAGATACTCATGAATTAGAACAAGAAGCCCTATATGCTTTTAGTGATGCTCTAAATTCTTTTGACAGAAAAAAAGAAGTAAAATTATCGACATTTATAACTGTTTGTGTTGATCGTCGCATAAAAAAAGTATTAAAAAAATATAGTGGCGAAAAGGCGAAACTTCTAAATTCCTTTTATTCTCTAGACTATGATTATGAAGAAGGATTAACTCTAAAAGATATGATTAGTGATGAAAGTACAGATCCTTTATATAACTTAACAGTTGAGGAAGATTTTCAAGAATTAGTCGATAAAATTGAAAATAGCTTGTCTCCCGCTGAATTAGAAACATTCAAACTATTAAAAAATGGCTTAGATCGCAGCACTATAATGTTACTGACAAACAGAAATGAAAAACAAGTAGACAATGCCATTCAAAGACTTAAAAATAAAATAAGAGATATTATCAAGGATTAACTTTATCTCCTTGATAAATATCTCTTTTTTTCATTTCTTTATCAATATCATTTAAAACACAAAACTTTTTTACTAGCCAAGTAGGGGCAATAAGCTCTTCTTTAATAGGATCACCTGTAATTCGCATAATAACAATCTTAGGATCCAAATATTCTAATTGTTCACAAACAATATCAATATATTCTTCTTTAGTTAAAAGAGGAAATGGATGATCTTTATAAATAAGGGCTAGAGGAGTACCAGTACTAATATAGAGCATATGAATTTTTATTCCATCAATCCCCAAAGTATTTAAATACTTTACTGTTTCAATCATCATTTCTTTCGTTTCATAAGGAAGCCCATTAATAATATGCACAACGACAAATATATTACGTTGCTTTAATTTTTTAACAGCTTTTTCAAAGCTTTTTAAATCATGTCCCCGTCTAATAAATTTAAGTGTATCTTCATGCATCGATTGTAACCCTAATTCCACAATTAAAAAGGTACGTTTATTTAATTCACTCAAATAATCAAGTATTTCTTCGCTTAAAGCATCACTACGAGTAGCAATATCAAGGCCATAAACATTTGGTATTCTAAGTACTTGTTCATATTTTTCTTTTAATACAGTTAAAGGAGCATAAGTATTGGTATTCGCCTGAAAATAAGCTATATATTTAGAATTAGGCCACTTACGCTCCAAAGGTATTTTAACCAAATTAAATTGTTCTACAAGATCCATCTCTTGATAGTTATTACCACTTCCATGAGAACAATATATACAACCACCATTTTTGTAATTAGGACAAGATAGTCCGGCATTTAAAGCAACTTTAAAAACTTTACTGCCAAATTTATTTCTAAAAAAGTAATTTAAAGTATGATATCTTTTATTATCTAAACTATATAAAAACATACAAATCACTATTTTATTTTAAAGTTTTTCTATCATTTTGTAAAGTATCTTCATTTAAGAATAATGTGTTAGCAGAATATAATTGTAAAGCAGTATTAAAAGTAACCGTATTTAAAGGAATTTTATTTTGCTCAAAATAATCAACAATTTGTATAATAGCATCTTGATTAAGCATATTTCCACTATTTATAACAGGTAAACCATTTTCATCTTTTAAGGCATTAAATTCAAAAGTTGTCTGAATTAAATCTTTCGAAAATAAATCTTTAGCCAAAGAAAGAGGAGCAAAGAAAACATTAATTGCTGTTTTTTCTTCATTAGTAAGAGCCATCATATACATCCTTCTACTATGTAATTTAGCATCTGGAAATAAGCAAAAATAATCCACTAAAGTAAATGCTCTATTAACCCCATTTACCATAATACCGTTTTGTATATAACTAAATAATTGTAAATATAACTTATGATAATACATAGCTTTATTTTTCTTTTCATTTTCTTTTTCTAATTTATATTTTTCTTTTGCTTGATTAACAATACTATTATTACTAACTCCTTTAAGATAATCACTGACAGTTTCGCAGCTATATTGATACATACTACAACAAGATTCTAAACTAAGACCACTTTTAATATATGTCTTTAATATATCTTCAATATTTTGTGGTATTTCCGGAATTTTAGCTTGCCCAGTTGTTTTCGCATCTTTTAAATAACTAAGTAATTTTACTTCTAAAGCATCTTGTTTTTCTAAAGAATACTCAGAATGATAAGAATAGCAGAAATTCACAATATTTTGAGTAGTAATATGATTGTCAATCAATGCTTTTTTTATAACTTGCGGGTCATTTTCATCGACAATTCTTTCTAATGCTTGGTAAGCTTTACTAGTAAAATTTTTATGGGGAGCTTGTTGATATAAATCCGTATTTATAATATTATGTGCATATATTTGTCCTAAATTAATAAATTCACTAATATCCATTTGTTTGAGTTTTGCTTTTTGGGTAATAAGCTCTGTATCCATACGGGTATTTCTACAATAACGATAATAAGATTCAAAACGGAAATAAATAAAATTCATATAATGTTTTTCTAAATTAGGACATAATGTTAAAAATATATATAAATCATAATCATTTAAATGATGTGCTTCCAAATATTTATTAGCATTCATATTCTGATTCGCTGCTGCTCGCATATTAGAAAGTATTTTTGTAGCATAAGCTTCAAAAAGCTCTTTTTCTTTTGAAGAAGCATAATTTCTCATATAATTATAAGCATGTTCTTTATCTACTCTAGTTTTTACTTGACCATTAAGCATCTTATAAAAAGTAACATATTCTAATTGATATTCTTTAAAAGAAGTATAAGGAATATCATTTTTTTCTTGTGCAAAAAAAGTTATTAAGAAATTAAACTCTAAAAAAGTAAAACCATATTTTAAAGCTAGTTGCTTAGCATATTGAACACTCCAAAAATGTTTCTTTAAATCATTATAAACTTTTTCTAAATCAATAGAATGATTAACTCGAATAGTTTTATAATAACGTCTCGTAATACTTAAACTAGAATTCTTTTTTAAGAAAAAATTTAAAATTTTATCAAAATATTCTCTACTAATACCAAATCTTTCATAAATATATTTGGCATCATGAACAGAATGATAATTAGAATTAACAGTTTCTTCTAATACATTTTTTACAATAGCATATAGCTTGTTAAATAGTTGCTCTACTTCAATAGAGCTATGTTCTTTCGCATATTTTTTAGCAAGTGCAAATTCTGAAGCACTGCATTTGTCTGCTTGTGTAAATTTTACAAAAGCTTGTTTTTCATTCATATAAACCTCTCCTATAAACAGGTCTATATTCTAACACAAAATAATATTTTAGTCAAAAAATAATAATGTGTGCATATATTTAGTCTAGGAGGATAGTCTATGTTTCATGGTCTTAATAATGATGAAGTAGAATTAAATAGAAAAAAATATGGTACAAACAGTATTACAAATGTTAAAAGTAAAGGATTTTTTAAGTTATTATTAGAATCCTTAGGCGATCCTATTATCAAGATATTACTTATAGCCTTAGCTATTAAAGTAGTATTTTTATTCCGAGATTCCAACTATTTTGAAACACTAGGAATTTTAATAGCTATTTTCTTAGCTTCTTTCATATCCACTATTTCTGAATATGGTAGTGAAGCTGCTTTTAAACGACTTCAAGAAGAAAGTTCTAAAATTTTAGTAAAAGTTTTAAGAAACGGGAAAACAATTGAAATTCCTATTGAAGAGGTAGTAAAAAATGATCTAGTTGTTTTAGAAAGTGGCGATAGAATTCCAGCCGATGGATATTTATTAAAAGGAAATCTTCGTGTAGATGAATCTAGTCTAAATGGAGAGGCCAAAGAAGCCAAAAAATATCCACCCCTAAATCCTTCTAATCTAACCGATCAAAATAAATTATATCGTGGTTCTGTTGTTTATAGTGGCGAAGCAGTCATGCTAGTAACGGAAGTAGGGGATAAAACCGTTTATGGTGCTCTAGCCAAAGAAGTAGCCGAATCATCTCCAACTTCTCCTTTAAGATTACGTCTTCAAGGACTAGCCAAATTTATTAGTCGTATTGGTTATTGTGGTGCCGCTTTAGTAACTGTATCCTATCTTTTTTCTGTTATTGTCATTGATAATAATTTTGATCCCGAATTAATCATGAATACTCTAACAGATTTTCATGTTATGGCTGATTATTTAATATATGCGCTAACTCTTAGTGTTACCATCATTGTTGTAGCCGTACCGGAAGGTCTTCCAATGATGATTACTTTAGTTTTATCAAGTAATATGAAAAGAATGCTAAAAAATAATGTTTTAGTTCGTAAATTAGTGGGCATTGAAACAGCTGGAAGTATTAATGTTTTATTAACAGATAAAACGGGAACTCTAACAAAAGGAAAATTAGAAGTAAGTGAAATTATTAGTGCGGATAACATTCATTACAAAAACATAAATAGTATAAAAGCTTACCCGAAATATTATGAACATATATATAACAACTTATATTATAATAATGAAAGCAAATTATCCGATAAAAAAGAACCCATTGGTGGTAATGGTACGGATAAATCCTGCCTTAAATTCTTAGTGGAAGATAAAAATATTAAAAGAAGAGTCATAAATCATACCCCGTTTGATAGCAAGACAAAATATAGTAAAGCGACGTTAGATAACAATATTACTTATATTAAAGGAGCTATAGAGAAATTATTACCTCATATTAAATATTATATCAATCAAAACGGAACCGAAAAAGTTCTTCTAAGTAAGAAGCTATTAACTGATATGACTAGTAATTTAACCAAGAAAGGTATACGTGTTCTAGCTCTTTGTTATACGAAAGATGCAAATTCTATAGATAATCTTATCTTTATTGGTTTAGTAGCAATCAAAGATGAATTAAGAAGTGAAGCCAAAGAAGGAGTAAGTCTAATTAGAAGTGCTGGTATTAATATGATTATGATTACTGGAGACGCTCGTGATACAGCAGCATCTATTGCAGCCGATGTTGGCCTATTAGATAAAGAAGATTTAGTCCTAACAAGTGAAGAATTATCCAAACTATCCGATGAAGAATTAAAAAAAGTAGTTGGTAATTTAAAAGTAGTAGCAAGAGCCTTACCAACTGATAAATCAAGATTAGTACGAGTACTTGAAAGTATGAATTTAGTAGTAGGCATGACAGGGGATGGGGTAAATGATGCTCCAGCACTAAAAAAAGCCGATGTTGGTTTTGCTATGGGTAGTGGAACGGAAGTTGCCAAAGAAGCGTCCGATATTGTTATTTTAGATGATAATATTTTATCAATTAGTAAAGCTATTCTTTATGGAAGAACTATATTTAAAAGCATTCGTAAGTTTATTATTTATCAATTAACGGTCAATATGTGCGCTCTAATATTATCAATCATAGGACCATTCATAGGCATTAATACTCCAATTACAATTATTCAAATGTTATGGCTAAATATGATCATGGACACATTCTCAGGACTTGCTTTCTCCTTTGAACCACCTCTTAAAAGCTACATGTATGAACCACCTAAACCCAAAAGTGAACCAATTATTAATTCCTACATGATAGGAGAAGTCTTATTTACCGGGTTGTATTCCGCCATACTTTGTATATTATTTTTAAAACTTCCAATTGTAAGAGACTTTATTCGGGTAGGGGAAAATTATAAATATTTAATGACCGCTTATTTTGCTTTATTCATTTTTATTGGTATTTTTAATGCTTTCAATGCTAGAAGTGAACGAATTAATATTTTTGCTAATTTAAGTAAAAACAAAGTATTTATTGCGATAATCATCTTTATTATAAGTGTTCAAATATATTTAATCTATCATGGGGGAGACTTATTTCGGACATATGGCTTAAAAGCCAGTGAATTCTTTATTGTTTTATTACTAGCCTCATCCGTCTTTCCAGTTGATTTTATCCGTAAAATATTTTTAAGACGGCATCATTTAAAAACCGGAGTATAATTTTTTTAAAAGTTTTACACCGTTCGACAAATTTCGCCATTTAAATATGATAATATATCATCAGGTGATAATTATGCGTACATTTTATATTTTTAATATTAATAAAAATTTTTATAATTTAATGAAAAACAATCCTTACCATTTATTTAAAACCATGGAAGATATTCACAGTTTTGATACGAGTGATGTTTCTGTAGCATATGATTTATTTATGCAAATTGTATCTCCTTTTGATAAAAGCAAAATTAATAATTTAATTTTTAATGAATGCAAAAATAACGATTTTTATTCCAAGTTTCATAACATTCATCGTATCCAAAATAAATATATTCCTGAAGATTCCTGTTTAATTGTAAGTAGTGCTTTTCTTTTATTAGAAAGTAACGTATCCAAACCAGCCTTTCTAACCGAATTAAATTGCTTTCAAAATCTCTTTGTCTGTGATTTTAAAAATAAAGATTATTTTTGGTTAAATGAACTTGTTCGCTTGTAAAAAGAGTAGTTTTATAGTAATATATTAATGAGGTGAAAATTATGTTAGCACAAATTATATGGTGTATTATAGGACTTATAGTCGGTTTATTAATAGGTTTCTTCTTAGCAAGATATTTTATGCAAAAATATTTAAAGAAAAATCCTCCAATCAATGAAAAAATGATTGAAGTGATGATGACTTCCATGGGAAGAAAGCCAAGTAAAAAACAAGTTAATCAAGTAATGCGTGAAATGAATAAGTTTATGTAAAAGCATACTTGTGAATCTATTCAAAATATGATATATTAAATATGTAGAGCATTGGGGTGCGTTCTAATGCCTACTATGTTTTGACATTAGCCGTATCAATATGACTAATGTTTTTTTATACGGTAATATTACTACTAGCCGAAACTCCATAGAGGGCTTCTTTCCGACTCACCAAAACCCCAAGGAGTAAAGGAGGTAAGAAATAGCTAATTATATAAGTTAAAGCATTAGCCCCAATGCTCAAGTTACTATTATGAAGTATCATACTTAAAAAGGCAAGAAAAAGCGTTCGACAAATTACGATGTTTTTTGACATCTATGTCGAAAATAAAAAAATACCTAGTTAAGGTATTTAGGGCTATCTATTTTACCAAGTAAATAATCAGCAGAGATATTATATTTTTTACAGATGGTATATAAAAAAGGAGTAGCAATTAAATTAGTACCGCGTTCGTATTCGGCAATAGTACTTCTAGATACATTTAAAATTTTTGCTAGTTTATCTTGGGTAATTTTATTTTCTTTTCTAAGATTTCTTAATCTTTCTCCAGAAAGAACTTTATTAATTTTTTTCTTAGAACTTTTATAAGAAGACATGTTTGTAAATTCAAAAAGGTAATCTAAAGATACATTAAAATAATTAGCTATAGTATTCAAATGTTTAATAGGTATTATTAATTCCTCTTTTTCATAATGACAATACGTACCACTATCTAATTTAATGAGTAAACCCGCCTGAGCTTGAGTAAGACCAGTTCTTTCACGCAAGTATTGTAGTCTATTACTATATAACATCTTAATCACCAAATTAATTCTCTCATGAACAAAACCAATGATTTATTTTTACTGGAAAATAATGACATTTTTCTTGACTTTTAGTATACCCAGAATTATAATTTTTATATAAGCTAGGTAAACTCACCATATCATAGCTTAAAAAATCACAAATAAAAATGAAGTAGAACTTCGTGGAGGAGAGTTATTATGAATTTTGAGGTAATAAAAAGAAGTCATGTAAAAAGAAATGTACTAATAAGTGTGGTAATAGTATTGGTGCTTAGCGCAATAATACTTACGTTTACTAGGTCAAAATATAAAACAACTGAATCTATGCCTTTAGTAAATGGAACGATAAATTATGAATTAAGTGATTTTAATTTAATTGGAGCCTATATCCAAGAAGGAGATAGCTACACACAAGTAGATGAAATACCCACAAGTGGGTATGAATTTAATGGTGAAAAAAGTTATTGTACAGTAAATGATGAAAATATAAATGCTACTTTAAATTATGATATGGAAACCCAATCATTGAGTGTATTTCCATTAACTACAAAGGGAACAAAGTGTTATTTATATTTTGATGAAGCATCAAGCGCATCAGATGTAATAGAAGATGCTTATGAAGAAAGCCAAGGTATGCTAGCTTATGATGAAACAGCAGACAATAATTTAAGATATATTGGAGCAAATCCGAATAATTATGTTTATTTTAATTGTGATGATTATAATAATCCAAGTAGTAGTACCTGTGAGTTATGGCGAATTATAGGCACATTTAATGAAAATAGTCATGGAATAAGTGGCGAAAAATTAGTTAAATTAATTAGGAATGATTCTATAGGGAATTTGGCTTGGGATAGTGCTAACACAAATAATTGGAGTACAGCAAGTTTACAAACCACATTAAATGGAGATTACTTAAATAGCAGTGGATCATATGCTTCATCCGGAATTAAAAATGATATTACTAGGAATATGATAGCGAACGTAATATGGAAATTAGGTGGCCACCCTACACATGAAGCAACTTCAATAGCATTTTATACTTCAGAAAGAGGAACAACAGTTTATAGTGGAAGACCAACAACCTGGCAAGGCAAAGTTGCCTTAATGTATCCAAGCGATTATGGATATGCAACAACTGGGGGAACTGTAACAAATAGAGAAGTGTGTTTAGCAACGGACTTAATCGCTTGGGCTGCCTATAGTGATTGTTATAATAATAGTTGGCTTTACAGTAATATTGATAATATATGGACTTTAACTCCAAAATCTTCAGAAAATGATGAAGTGTTTGCTACATTTACAGATGCGCTTTTTTACTATCAAAGTGCAAACTATACTAACTATGCTATTTACCCCTCTCTCTATTTATCATTAGAAGTATCCCTTACTGGAGGGGATGGCACCCAGTCAAATCCATATACTTTATCTAATTAAGCAAACTTACTTGTATTTTATAAAAATATATGATATATT
>DVJF01000061.1 GCA_018716965.1 Candidatus Caccenecus avistercoris
TATTTAATGGTAATGCTGGAGCAACTTATCGCTTCATTAACACTTCAAATGTAGACTTTGAATTAGTACCAAATGATAGATATTCTGGATCATTCACAATTACCAAAATTAACTAATTTAAAAAGATGGAATCACCCACGATTTCATCTTTTTTATTTAAAAATGCAATTTAAGCTTTAACAAATTTATTCCAAGTAAATATTATGTCAATCAACAAAGTATTTTTAACCTTTAGATCGTTTTAATTTTAAAACATTATCTTTTTTTTTGAGGTATAAACGTAGAGGTGAAGGCAATTCTCCAGAATAAACAATATCTAGCTCATGTAAAGCTCTGGTTATCGCCACGTATAATAATTTCATATCTAAATTACTTGAGGAAGAATATATATTTTCATTTGCATTATTTATAATAACTGCATCAAATTCTAGCCCTTTTGCTAATTGATTAGAGATAGTACAAACTTTATTGTTGTCTTCTGACAAATCATCATTTAATGTAATATTTGGTATATTCACTCCTAATTCCGCTAAACCATCATTTATATAACAGGACAACAAATTAGTTTTACTAATTATAGCAATCGTTTTATACCCTTTTTCTTTATATTCTTTAATTTTACCAGCAATATAACTAGGAATGTTTTGCTGTTCTAATGGTGTAAAATCTACTTCTTTCCCATGCCTAACAACTAAATCAGAACGTATCATTCCAATACTTTCAGATACTTCATCAGCAACTTCCATTATTTCTGAAGTGGTCCGATAACTTTTTTTAAAGTTAATAATCCTTCCATTATTATCAAACATAATTTTATTAACGATATTCCAATTATCTATTCCTCGATAGTCATAAATTGATTGAGCTAAATCTCCAAAAATGCTAAAAGTTGAAGATGGTAAAGCACTTTTTAAAACAAAAAAATTAAATTCGCCCAAATCTTGTGCTTCATCAACAACTACATGCCTAATTCGACTGTATTCTGGATTAGGAGCTATAACTTTCTGTAAATAGATTAATGAAGCTAAATCTTCAAAATCATAACATCCATTTTTTATATTTTTCATGGTATCCTTTTTAAGTGTTTTCAAATATTTATAGTTAAATATATCATAATTTTCTATTGAACTGATAAATAACTTATAAAGTTTTGTAGCATCAATTTTGGCTTTAGCAAAATATTTTCTTAAAGAACTTTTGCAAAATTTATGAAGTTCTTCCCTATTTTTGACAATTTTTTTTCGCATTTTTTCTTCTTCTTTAGGATCTTGTAAATTAGCAAAAGCTTGAAAGGTATAATCTGTAAAAGCAGTCGTTATCGAATCAATGTTATCTTCTATTATTCTAGATAACTTTTCAATTGTTAATTCAATTCTTGAAGCAAGACTAATATGAGTGGAAGTATAAGTTGAATCAAAAACTTCTTTTACTTTTTGAGAATTTAAAACTGTAAAATCATCTAATGTAAAATCTTTAGCAGTTATACTGTAAAAATAAACTTGTAGAAATTGATCTAACATTGTTTTATAATTCATAGATGATTTAAATTTATCAATATCATTATCGATTTTACCGGCTATACTTTGTGTTACCTTTTTATCTGGTGAATTTATATTTATTTCTTCATCAATATAATTCTGAGCAAAACCCTCAAATGTACCTTGTTTAACACTAGAAACATCTAATTCGGGTAACACAGAACTAATATATTTAATAAAAATTGGATTAGGGCCAATAACTAAATACTGATTTTGTTTTATTGAATCTCTATAATTATAAACTAAATATGCTATTCTATGCAATGCTACGGTTGTTTTACCTGAACCTGCAACACCTTGAATGATCAAGTTATCAAATAGATTTCTTCTAATAACTTCATTTTGTTCTTTTTGAATAGTAGAAACTATACTTTTTAACCTAGAATCATTATTACTATTTAAATATTTTTGCAACAAAGCATCAGTCGAAACTAAATCGACATCATAATAGCTAATTAAATTGCCACTATTTATTTCGTACTGTCTTTTTAATTCTAAATTTCCTGAAACTTCTCCTTCTGGACTTGTAAAACTACAATGACCAACTTCTGAATCGTAATATAATGAACTGATTGGTGCTCTCCAATCTGTCACTATAATGTTAGTATTCTGCATTATTCCATTTTTGCCAATGTAAATAGTTTGTAATTTGCCATCTTTTTCAAAAGTAAAATCAATTCTAGCAAAATATGGAGTATCTAGCGAAGATTCCAAATTATGAATGTGTATTTTTTTCCTATTAGCAATACGCCATAATTCCTCTCTTGAACCTAAATGCTCACTATAAATTTTTTCTAAACTCATTTGTTCTTTTAGTAAAATTTCTTTAATAATAGCTATGGTTTCCCTTAAATGTTCCTTTTCCGCTTTTAATTCTTCCATGTTATGCCCCCTTTAAAAAAATTAGTTTCTAATAATAATTGATTCAAAAAATTTTTCTTGAAATTCAGTTAATGCTTTTATTGCGTCATCACTATAATTTACCCCTTTAGGTGCTACTACCAATTTATCATCATCATCATTTGTTCTATGAATAACAGCTATTACTTCACCTTCAAAATTTTCAACGGGTTCAAATACACCAACGAGATATGCATCAAGCTCTTCTCCATCCCCGCTGACAGTATTAGGAATAAATCCATAATTAAGCATATACATAAAACCATGCTTTGGATGCTTCGTACCTAATGCTCTATCAATTTGGACATGAACCTCATTCCCTAAAAAATCTTTTGCATTCACTTTTTCCATAAAATATTCCTCCTTTAGTTAAGGTAGTGTGCAAAGTTTTTGCAACTTCTACCCATTTTTCTCTTTATTTATCTATATTTTTCTATATTTTTACTGTACCCCTCTATTTTTTGAAGTACTTTTTATATAGAAATGATTATTTTCATCTATCA
>DVJF01000062.1 GCA_018716965.1 Candidatus Caccenecus avistercoris
TATTTAATGGTAATGCTGGAGCAACTTATCGCTTCATTAACACTTCAAATGTAGACTTTGAATTAGTACCAAATGATAGATATTCTGGATCATTCACAATTACCAAAATTAACTAATTTAAAAAGATGGAAATTTTTAAAACTTCCATCTTTTTCTTATTTACAAGTATATCCTTCGTCTTCCAAATAAGCTTTAGCATTCTCATAAGTGGCAAACTCATCTTCATAATCATTACTATCCTCAAGTTCTTCAGCACTCATTTTAGTAATGTCATAGCTAGCTGTAGCAATAAAACGATTTCCTTCTGTTTTATAACTTGTTTTTACATAATCAGCACTATCTTCAAAGCTATCTTTAAAACTATCTTCATAGTAAGATAAATAATTAGCATAATCCTCATCCACTTCAATAATTGCTCCTTGGTCCATAACAGTAAGTTTTTCATCTTCATAAACAAGATGATACTCAGCCGTCATAGAAGCATAACTAGCATCTTCCGTCATACTACAAGTAAGTTCTTTAGTATTGCCACAACCAGTTAAAAGTAAAATCATACCAAAGCTAACCCCAATTAAACCTATACGTTTCATAACATACTCCTCCTAAATATAGTATAGCATAATCCTAAATAAGTGAAAAGTGCTTATAGTTAATTTTTATTAGGCCATACTAATATTGGTGAATTTTATGAATAATTTTAATCAAGAATTAATAGATTTTCTTAAACAAGGAACATGTGTATTTACGTGTATAAAAATAATAAAAGAAATATTATTAAATCAAGGTTATCAAGAATTAGTGGAAAATCAAGATTGGGATTTAAAACAGGATAAATATTTTATTATTAGAAACGATGCTTCTTTAATTGCGTTTCAGCTAAATAAAAAAGCTAGTAAATTCAAAATTGTATGTACTCATGCAGATACTCCCTCTTTTTTGATTAAACCTACTCCGGAATATTATGAAAATGGATATTTAAAGCTTAATGTTGCTCCTTATGGGGGCATACTTAATTATGGATTTATGGATAGGCCTATGTCTATTGCTGGTAGAATTATCATGCAAAACAAAAATAAATATACTAAAAAAATTATTGATTTAAAAGAGGCTGTTGCTATTATTCCTAGTATTGCTATTCATCAAAATGATTCGGCTAATTCTAATTTGGATTTAAATACTGAAGTTGATTTGATGCCTATTATATCTTTAAATAAAAAGAAAACTTTGGAAGATTTAATTAAGCATTACACTAATATAAAAGAAAAATTATTTGAATATGATTTGTTTTTATATAATAAGGAAGAACCTGCTATTATTAATAATGAATTTTTAGCAAGTCCTAGAATTGACAATTTATCTTGTACTTATGCGGGACTTACTTCTTTTTTAAAAAGTAAAAGTGAAGATATCAATGTCTTTGTTGTTTTTAATAGTGAAGAAATCGGATCGAATACTTTAGAAGGAGCTGATTCTAACTTTTTAATTGATACTCTAAAAAAGATATGTGCAAATCTAGAATTAGATTTAACAACAACTTTAAATCAATCTATTATACTGAATGCTGATAATACTCATGCAAGACACCCTAACCATGAGGAATTATCTGATTATACTAACACTCCTCCTTTAAATAGTGGAATTATGATTATGAAAGAGACAAGTAGTAGTACCAATAGTGTATCTGCCACTATTTTTAAACATATTTGTGAGAATGAAAATATTAAATATTCTTACTATACTTCAAGAAATGATTATGCTACTGGATCAACTCTTGCTGGTGCAAGTCTTAAACACTTAAGTATTAATTCATTAGATATTGGGCTAGTTATGCTTGCTATGCATTCTAGTTATGAAGTAATTGGAATTAAAGATACTTATTTATTATATAAAGCATTAAAAAAATTTTATGAAATAAAATATGATATAGATAATAAAGAAATCAACTTCTTATAAATATGATATAATAATTTTATCTTAAGGAGCTACATATGAATATTATTCAATATATCAAGAAAAATAAAGATAAAACTTTTAAAGATTTTCCTTTTAATGAAATAGATAATTTAATCTATTCTCTTTTAACATATATTGATTTTACGAATGTGATTCCCGCTTTTAAAAGTAAGAAAATAACTCTAAGAGAAGCTGCTTTAAAATTAAGTAGTAAAAGTAACGATTTTAGAGGAATGTTTATTGGTAATACCTTTAAAATGCTTCAAATAATGAAAGATACTAAAAGATATCAAGATACTCTTCTTTATAATTACATGAAAGTGGTAAATAGTGATATGCAGTTTGGTGCTATGACTATGAAGTTGCCGGATAATAGTATCTATGTAGCTTTTGCGGGTACAGACACATCTATTATTGGTTGGGAAGAAGATTTTAAAATGACTTATCTTTATCCGGGAGCAAGTCAAAAATATGCGACTATTTATTTAAACAAAACTATTGGTTTACTCGATAAAAATATCAGAGTTGGGGGTCATTCTAAGGGTGGAAATTTAGCTATTTGTGCGGTTATGAATTCTCACTTTTGGATTCGAAAAAAGGTACGAAAAATCAACAATTTTGATGGCCCTGGATTTTTAAAAAAAGAAATAGAGTCTAAAGTTTATCAAAAAATTGAACCTAGAATAAAAATGTATGTTCCTAAAGAAAGTATTATCGGTATGCTTCTTTATAGTACCAATGATTATACTGTTATTAAATCAAAAGGAATTAGTATCTTACAACATGATGCTTTTAATTGGCAGTGTAAAGATACAGAATTTGTACGAGATAGTCAAAGTAAAAGAAGTAAAGCTTTGCAACATAAATTAACAAAAAAACTAGAAGAATTATCGTTAGATGAAAGAACGCTTCTAGTTAAAAAATTATTTGATATATTTAGAAATAATAATATTAAAGATACAAAAGAGATTAAAATAAAACAAATTTTTAAATTAATAAAAGAATTTAAAAAATTAGATAAAGATACTCAAAACTTATTAACAGAACTATTAATTATTATATTTGTTAAGTAATTATTTTAACTTTTGTATTTTTTAATTTTAGATTTGTGATATTAATTTCGTCTTATTTTAATTTCATCATCACTTTCTAAATATCCGATAAGCATTGTGGAATCAACATGATGCTTTTTTATATTATTTTTTATTTTATCTTCATCAAAATTAGCATAGCAGTATTTACAATAGTGAGTACAGGTATTATAAGTACCTATGTCGACCATTTTAGCACAACCACAATATTTATTATTGCGACTAGACCATTTGGGATAACTCTTACCAGTTAATTTCTTGGTTAATTCTCTTGATACACAATCATCTACTAAAAAGCCATATTCTTCGAGCGTATTATATTCACTACAAGTTTGTACAGTCATGTTATGCTTATGGGCAATCCTGCTAAAAGAGAGGCCTAATGTTTTAAAATCATTAGGCGTAAAGTTTTTAATTCTTAAAATATTCATATTTTTTCTAACGTTCTTGTAATCATCAATGAAAGATACAATAATATGCGTTATATACCCATCTAGTTCACTGCAAACTTTTTCAAAAGCTTTGATATGATATTCTAAAGAATATTTTTTGCTTAAAAATATTGGGTCATACCTGACATATACATTTTCTTTACCAAGCAAATTGGATATTTCTTTAATATCTTCAATCACTTGTTTTTTATTAAAAACATTTGGCTCAATATCTTTTTTATAGGGAGTTAAAGTTACTTGAAACAAAATAGGTTTATTTATCTCCTTTAAAAAAGGAAGAATGGGATGAGGATTTTTGGTGCAAAAAACAATTAAGTCAACATCACTAAAATAGATTCGACTAACAAGTTTGGGATAAATCGGATTTCTTACATCGACAAATCCCTCTTTGTAGCGATTTATAAACCATGGAGTATAAAAAGCAACTATATCTGTTCTGCCACTTACATTTAAAATCATAAATATCCCTACTTCATAATTATTATAAATAATGCCAAAAAAAGAATCAAGAATTTCTATTTTTCTTTTAATGATATAGTACTAACAAAACGAAACCCAAATAGTTTATCATAAAATATTTTTTTATTCTTGAGAAGTAAAATAAAATGTATAAGATAGAAAATCAAAATGATAAATAATCCTCCACCATATAAAATAAAAGTAATACCTTGTAAATGATAATAATTTCGTATATAACTAATAAATATCATAAACCCAATTGGAAGAATAACGTAATAAAAATAAATGAAAATATATCTTAAAATATTAAATATAAAACCAAGTTTTTTAAATTCCATTTTTACATTTAAAAAACGCATTCCGATAGTAGCATTATCTCTTATTAAAGGAATAAGTACATAGTATATCAAAAAGGATATTGGAAATAACCATTTATTATGAATAAAAATTGATAATATAACTGTAAAAATCAAATACAGAATTATATCTAAGAAAAAAACAGTAATTCTCCTGAGCCCTGAAACGTTCTCTCCCATCTTTCTTGATTCTTCATCTATTTTTTCTCTGGTTGGTAAAAAACGATCTAAGGCTCCCATGATTAAAAATCCTAGTATTCCTCCTAAAGTATTTTGAATTAAATCGTCTATATCACATAAGCGATAAGGATTTGGATAAATAAAGTATAATCCTGTAAGTTGCGTTAGTTCAAAAAATAAGCTTAGTAATAAAGAATAAAGAACTGTTTTTTTAAAACTACATTTAAAATAATATCTTAAATACATTCCAAAAGGAATAAACATGACAATATTAAATATTACTACATAAAAGCTAGAATGGGTAATTGTACTAAGATAAGTAGATGGATCAGACCAAACAAATGGCGTTTCATGAATAAAATCTGTGATAAATTTAAATGGTATATAATTGATATATGGACCAGTATTTTTTAGGGCTTCTTCAAAGGTTGGTAGTGGTAAAATAACCAAGAAATAAATTGTAATTAAATACAAAATAAAAGTATAAATAATAAACACTCTTAAAAAATGAATAGAACCATATTTATGATAATTATGTAACATAAAAGGAATAGTAAATAAAAAGGCAATAAAAGGAAAAGCAATAATTGCTGTCTTAATCGCTTCTACATAACTCATAATAAAACCTCTCTAGCCCTTTTATTATAACATATATTTTAACTTTTATTTCTTACAATTTAGTAACATTTTTCAGTCCAATGTAATGATTTTAGTGGCAACGTTCGTACAAAATGCCTCATCATGGCAGACGAAAATAATTGTAGGCTTATATTCTAGTAATACTTCTTCAATTTGAATACGAGAAAATATATCAATGTAATTTAGTGGTTCATCCCATACATATAAATGAGCTTCTTCACTTAGACTTTTAGCCACTAATACTTTCTTTTTCATTCCTTCACTATAATCTTCTAGTTTTCTTTCAAAATCTTCTCTTTTAAAATCTAATTTTCTTAATATTGTTTTAAATAAAATTTCATTTATTCCCTGCTCATAAATAAAATTTTTTAGTGTTCCTTTTAAGGAAGAAGTATCTTCGGGAATATAAGATATTTTTAAATGATTATGAGTATGTATTTTCCCAGTATATTTTATGTTAGAGTCTTCCATAATTAGTTTTAAAATACTAGACTTACCACTACCATTACTTCCTTTTAACCAAATTCGATCCATTGGTAAGATATCAAAACTTATTGGACCTATTATTTTTTTGCTATTATAAAATATGGAGATATCTTCTAGGCTTACTAAAAATGGATAATTACTTTTTAAAGGCTCTATTTTTAGTGCTTCCATTTCTTCTATATCATGTAATAGAGCTTGCTTTTCTGTGATAAGTTTATCCTGTCTTCTTTCAATATTTTTAGATAATTGCATCATTTTAGCTGCTTTATGACCAATATACCCTTTGTCACCCCGAGAACCAATTTTGCTTTTTTCAACGTTTTTAGACCATATAGCTTTTTCATTTTTGGAACCATTTAAACGTTTAATTTCTTTTTTTATTTTTATATTTTTATTTAATTCATAATTATCTTTTAATTCTTTATTTTGATACCAACTAGTGAAACTCCCTTGAACTAATTCAATAGTCGAACGATTAATTGCTAAAATATGATCTACCACTTGATCGAGAAAATAACGATCATGAGAAACTAGAATAAACCCACTTTTACTTTTTAAATAGTTACAAACTACTTCTTTTCCTTCAATATCTAAATAATTGGTTGGCTCATCAATTAATAAAAATTGATTTTCTTTTAAAAATAACAGTGCTAATAAAACTTTGGTTTGTTCACCATTTGATAAAGTATTAAATGGCTGATATAAAATTTCCTCTTTTAATTTCAATCTAGAAAATTCTTGAATAATTTGCCATTCATATATATCAGGGCATAAACTACTTGCTATATTTATTACTAAATCTTCTGGATTTCTTATCTCGTATGGAAAATATGAAAATTCTTCTTTACTATAAATTGTTCCTTGATAATCTAACTTTCTTAAAAGTAATTTTAAAAATGTTGTTTTTCCTTTTCCATTTCGACCAATTAATCCTAATTTCCAAGATGTATCTAAATTAAGGGAAACATGATCAAATAGTAAATCAGACCCATAAGAGAAAGTTAAATTTTTGATTTGTATGATACTCATAATTTGTTTTCCTTTCTAAAATAAAACCATAAGAAAGTTATATCTTATGGTTTTGACTTACTATTTTTTTGTAAACAAAAAATATAACTTTCTTGATAAAAGCATAGAAAAACTATTTTTCTTATACTTATTAAATATCAAAAAAGTTATATTCTCATTTTATCACTTCCAAATACATTTTAGCATAAACATATTAAAATTACAAGCTGCTAATCCAATTATTTATTATGCTATGGCTAGTTTCAAGAGTATGTTCATTAAATTTAATGTTCATAGCATTTTCTACTTTGCTATTTGGGGCATATTTTTTAATATCATCAAAAGCCCTGCCAAGCCAACCACCATTGGTTGCAAAAGGAATAATGGTTTTATCCGTTAAATCATTATTTTTTAGAAATGATCTTACAGGTGGAGTCATTGTATACCACCAAACAGGAGTACCTAAAATAATGGTATCATAATCACTTAAATTTATATTAATTGGTTCAATTTCTACCATTTCTTCTTGATGCATTTTGTTTTCTTCTTCGTCTACTAACTTTTGATAATCATTGGTATAAGGAATAACTGGTTTAATCTCTACCATATCATATCCTTTTTGTTCATGAATAGCCTCAGCAATTATTCTTGTATTTCCTCCATAAGAATAATAAATTATAATTGATTTCATTAAATTTCATCCTTTCATTTTAAAACGTATTTTTTTACTATTTTTAATATTTCTTCATGGGATATTCCATTACTTATAATAGCTCCTTTTATAGCTTTATCATATCTTTGTTCTTCACCATAAAGGTCTGTAACTTTTCCACCAGCTTCCGTAACAATTAAATAAGAAGCCGCAATATCACAATTACCATGTTTGGTTCCCGGAAAAATATCACATGAGAAAGCACCTTCGGCGATAGCCATAGAACTTCTAGCAACACTTCCTATCGAAGAAAATTTGGATGTAGATTTTAATTCTTTGATTAAAGATACTTCATCAATAATATCATTATTAAATATTTCCACATTTGTTTTATAACCTAAATCGCCAAGCTTTTTATTGTTTACATGAATTTTAATATCATTACAATATGCTCCCTCATTCTTAATCGCTGTATACAATTTGTCCTCACTTGGATTATAGACAACCCCAACAATTGGCTCGCCATGATAAACTAAAGCGAGAGAAAAAAACAAAAACCGGAACATGATTAACATACATGCCTGTTCCATCTATGGGATCACATACCCATACATAATCACTTTCCTTAATAAATTTTTCTTCTTCACCTAATACTGAATGGTCTGGATATTTAGATGAAACTTGTTCAATTAAATAATGATTAATTTTTTTATCTACTTCAGTAACTGGAGTTCTATCTTCTTTATAATTCAAAGTAATATCTTTTTGATAATAATCCATCATCACTTTTCCAGCATATAAAGCTATATCTTTTGCAAAGTTTAAATATTCTTGATACATTTCTTCACCTATTTTTTTAATCTAATTGGCTATACTCCTCATCACTAACTGGTTCACACCACTCTGTTTTCGTATCGCTTCCTGGAACTTCGACAGAAAGATGGACAAACCAAGAATCTTTCTTAGCTCCATGCCAATGCTTTGTATTCGCAGGTATTACTACTACATCACCGGCTTTTAAGCTTTGAGCAGGCTTTCCCCACTCCCTAAACCAGCCTTCACCACCTGTTACAAGTAGTATTTGTCCTCCACCACTTGTAGCATGATGAATATGCCAGTTATTACGACATCCAGGTTCAAAGGTTACATTTCCAATACCTACTCCTTCAGTCGTAAGCATATTCAAATAACTTGTCCCAATAAAATTGGCACCAAAAGGATTTATGTCTCCGGTTGGAAAAATACCATTATCTTTTAAATATTCATTCTTCATCTTGATACACCTCTGTAACTAATCTAAATACAGCCCAAGCTTTAGGCCAACCTACATAAAAAGCTAAATGCGTTACCATCTCTACAATTTCCGTCTTAGTAATTCCGTTTTTACGCCCTAACTCTAAATGACTTTTTAAGGAACTATCGGTAATACCCATTGCCATTAAAGCAGATATGGTAATCATCGAACGATGTTTAAGGGATAATTCTTCCTCTCTTGCCCATACTTCACCAAATAATACGTCATCATTTAATTCGGCAAATTTGGGTGCTAAAGATCCTAAACGATCTCTTCCTGCTGTTTGTTTCATTTTAAAAATTCCTCCTTTATAATATAAGTATAAGGCTTGAAGCCTACTTTAAGTCAATTCTTTTTCTAGAATTTGACAAATAAATTTACAAACAAAAAGATAAAAGTTTTTTCTTCTACCTTTCTTGTATCCATGTGCTTCTATTTTCTAGTGTACTCTAAGTCAAGTTAAAATAAAGCTATAAACTTGGGAATAAAAATTATAAGCCCTATTATAGCTGAAGCAATCGCTAGTATTAAAACAGCTCCAGCAGATATATCTTTGGCTAGTTTCGCTTGAGGGCTTTTTTCTAGGCTAATCATATCGACAGTAGTTTCTATCGCTGTATTAAATAATTCACCAGCAATAACGATAGCAAATAAAATGATGCAAGTAATCCATTCTCTTAAATTAATTTTCAGTATAATACCAAATAAGATTACTAAACACATTACAAAAACATGGATTTTCATATTACGCTCTGATTTGAAAGATGACCATACTCCTGTTCCGGCATATTTAAAACTATGACCTAAATTTTTAATTTCTTTTTTGTACTTCATTTTTTCTTTTCCTTCCTAATTTTCTCATTAATTTTATAAATATAATTAAGTAAGCTGCACTAATTAAATAGCCACCAATAATATCACTAAAATGATGGACTCCTAAATATATTCTACTAAATCCAATGGATAATATTAATAAAATAAGAAAAATAATTAATACTTTTTTTAAAATGGAAGGTTTCATTTTTTTATTTAATAAATAAATTAAAAAGCCATAAAAAGCTAAAGATGCCATGGCATGACCAGAAGGATAACTATAACCATTTTCTTCTATTAACGTTATAATATCTGGTCTTGGAATAACAAAAATATTTTTTAATAATAAGTTTAGTAAGTATATTAAAAAGCCATTAATACCCATACTAATACCAATAAACTTATCTTTAAAAATAATAAAGCTTACAATCGTTATTATAAGTAAAGTAGTAGCACTTCCCATATGTGTTAGTATTTTTAGTAAGCTTGTTAGAAAATCATTTAATATAGTGGTATGCAGTATATCAAATATACTGTAATCTAAGTCTAATAAATTGCCATTTAAAACAAGTATAGACCATATAATAAAGGAAATTATTAATATACCACATATTATCCAGTTTATATCTACTTTTATTTTTTTCATAACAATCACAAATTTATTGTACCAAAAAAGAAGATTTAAGTAAACCTTCTTTAATCAATTTCAATTAGTTCGTATTCTCTTCTACCTAAACCAATTTCTTCAGCATATGGTAAGATATGACGACCATTTTGTCTTTCTACTCTCTCGATAAAGTGATCACGTCCAGGATCAGTAGATTCCCATATTTTATCAATACATGCTTGATCAACTGCTACAGGATCAACACTTGCAAGTATTCCAATATCCTTCATGCATGGGTCTTCTGGATTAGAATCGCAATCACAATCAACAGATAAATTATTCATAACATCAATATATAAAATATGACCATTCATATATTCATGTACAGCTTTGGCAGCCTCAGCCATTGATTCTAAAAAAGCATTTTGTTCTGGAAGCTTTTCCCAAAGTTCTTTAGGATCTCTTGTAGCTCCTGCTGTATGAATATAAGCTTTACCATTGCTTGATGCTATACCTATAGATTGGTTTTTAAGTACGCCTCCAAAACCTCCCATAGCATGTCCTTTAAAATGAGCTAAGTTAATGATATAATCATAATTTGCTAAGTTTTTACCTACTATATCTACATCTAGGTGTTTACCATTAGCAGGTATTTCCATTTCTCCATCTTTGTCCATTAAATCCACGGTTGCAATAGCATCAAATCCATGATCATGAATAGCTTTTAAATGATCTTCACTAGCCATTCTTTTTCCACCGTATGCTGTATTACATTCTAAAATATTAGCATTTAACTTTCCAACTAAATCTTTAATTAATTCTGGTTTTAAATAATTGTGTCCGCCTGGTTCACCAGTGGAAATTTTAACTCCTACTTTACCTGTAGCTTCTACACCTAAAGCTTCATAAATTTTAATTAAAGAAGCTGGAGTAATTTCTTTCGTAAAATATACTTTTGCTTTTTCCATATTAATCCTCTCCTATCCAATTTTTAATTTCTGTTAAAGCATTATGGCAATTAAGCCTCTAATTGGTAATCATTTTTTGATAATAGCATCGGGAAAATAACTCTTTAAATTACTTTCACTGTTACCCATACCACTACCTTCATGAGTACAAAATGGTTTAATAATTTTTCCTGTTAAATTAATACTTTCTAAAAATGTTAAAACAACCATTGGCATAGTACCCCACCAATTAGGATAACCTAAATAAATTATATCATACTCTTCTGTATTTGTAAGCTTATTTTTGATTGCTGGTCTTGCATTATTATTTAATTCTATTTGAGCTAAATGGGTTGTTTCGTGATAATCTTTGGGATAGCTTTTAACTGGTTCTATTTTAAATAAATCAGCTCCGGTTAAATCATGAATGATGTTTGCTACCACTTCTGTATTGCCAACACTTAATTTTTTTATACCATCACTCGTATAGTTTTCATCTGCTCGGGAAAAATAAGCGATTAATTTCATTTTATTTTTCCTTCTTTATAGTATTTGATTTTATATTCTAATTTCTCATAGGCTTTTTGCATATCTTCTATCTTACTTTTTAAAGTTATTCTTTCTTGTTCTAAAAGACTAATTCGCTTCTCTTTGGTGTGTTCTCCTTCATCATATAATTTTATATATTCTTTTAAAACAGAAATAGATAGGCCAGCACTACGCATGCATTTAATAAATTCAATGCGATTTAAATCATTTTCTGTGTATTCTCTGATGCCACTTTTATTTTTCTTAACTGGACCAATTAATCCTTCTTTTTTATAATATCTGAGTGTATCTTTACTTAAATCAAAATTATTTGCTACTTCTTGTATAGTTATTTTAATCACCTCAATTTATGTTTATAATACTACTTTGAGCGTACTCTAAGTCAAGTACTTTTTTGCAAAAAAAATGAGAATAACAAAGTTATTCTCTAGAAACCATATTAGGCTCTTCTTTTAAGATAGATTACAGCACCAGCGATAGCAGCAATACTAATTGCGCCAATACCAGCATACATTCCTAAAGCATCAAATGTTTGAGGAACGGCAGGTACGTCTTCGCTTGGAGTGGTTGTATCATCATTAGGAGTATTAGAATCTCCTAAATTTTCAGTACCAGCTACAAAGTTTCCGTTTTCATCTTGGCTAAAAATAATTTCATCTTTGGTATATTCATCAAGATTTTCTTGACTACTATATGTACCACCTGTAATAAATGGTTCAGCATATGTAGCAACTACACTTGCTTTATCTTCAGCAGAAGTAAATGTTCCGCCTGTTACTTCCATAGAAGTCACATAACTTTTTTCAGTAGTAGGCTCACCATCTGCAGTATAAGTTATACCTTCAAATAAAGCGTTACCATTTTGACTTGTTAAATTACCACCTGTAATTTTTAAAGTTACACCTGCTGTATATTCATTACTACTTGTTATACTAATAGCAGCTCCTGAATCTTCTGTGCCATCTTCACGAGCAATTACTTGATCACGATATTCACCAGTAGCAATAATTGTTCCTCCATTAACTGTTACGTCACCTTCTTTAACAGCAACAGCAGTTTCACCAGTTAAGGTAGGTCCAGTACCATCTTCTTTACCAATTACTAGTATTCCTGTTTGAGTATGATGTATAGCTACAGCATCTCCTCCAACTAATCCAGAAGCTTCTGCATCGTCTTTAGCAGTAATGCTTCCTCCATATAAATAGATTTCTGTATTTTCAGTTCCTTCTGCAGCTGATTGTAAAATACCAGCATTTACAGCAGAAATACTACCACCATTCATAGTAAGAACAGTCATACCTTTTTCGCCATTACCATAAAGTCTAACGCCATTATGGCCAGTAATTTTTCCACCATTAATTTCTACAGTATTACCAGCAGCATTAGCACTTCCTAAATTGATAGCAGCAGAATTATCAGAACTTATTGGAGCAATGATTTCTCCACCATTTACAACTAATGAAGCTTCACCAGCAACGTTGTTACCCCAAAGCATGATAGTTCTAGTAGCATTTGTTCCAGTTGATTCAATAACACCACCTTCAACAATAACTTTAGCTGCTCCTCCATCGGTTACAGGATTAATTTGGATAGTTCTATCTTCACTAGTTAAAGTAACTTTATCAAAAGTTAATTCACCAGCAGTTACTAAAATACCTCTTTGAGCATTAGCTATAGTACCAGCTTCATCTGTACTATCAGTTAAGGTAAATTCAGTGTCTTTCGCATTAAAGTTAAATACATACTGAACTCCTTCTCCTGTAATATCATGACCATTTAAATCAATAGTCACACTTTTGTCAACTGTAATAGTTGCGTTTACAGTTAAATTTTCATTTAACTTAATTGTATCCCCTGCTGCTACATCTTCTGAGGCAATTGCTTCTGCAATACCAGTAAAGTCACAATCACTAGCACAAACAGTTTTAGTTGTGGCAGCATTTGCTACAGCAGGAAAACATAATACACTAATTAATCCAGCCAAGATTAGATTTCTTTTCTTTCCCATTTTCTTTTCTCCTTCCTATGATACCATCATAACATAGCTTTTTCTTAAATTCAACAGCAAAACTTCACAAACCATTTAATTAGACATAAAATTTTACTATAAAAAAAATTACCCTTTAAGAGTAACTTTTAATATTTTCTAGTTTTAATTTCATCTAAAATTTTCGTTATAAATTCTTCTATACTAAGTGTTGTTGTCTCTTCGCTTCCACATTTACGGAAACTTACAGTATTATTTTCAAGCTCCTTATTACCAATAATTACGGCATAATTTTTCTTTTTGATAACACTTTCACGCATTTTGTATCCTAGTTTTTCATCACGATCATCTAGTTCTACTCTGACGTTTGCTTCTTTTAATTTATCAAATATCTTTTTAGCATATTCTAAGTGATATTCGTTATTTACAGGAATAATATTAACTTGTACCGGTGAAAGCCATAATGGAAGCAATCCTTTTCTTTCTTCTAGATAATAAGCAATAAAGCGATCTAGACTACCAAATATTGCACGGTGTAAGACAACTGGTGTTTTTTTACTTCCATCTTTATCGACATAAGTTAAATCAAAACGCATAGGTAAGCAAAAATCTAATTGACAAGTAGATAGTGTATATTCATTTCCTACAGCTGGGCGAACTTGAACATCTAGTTTTGGTCCGTAGAAAGCTGCTTCTCCTATTTTTTCGGTGTAAGGAATACCAATATGGTCTAATACTCCTCTTAAAGTATTTTCAGCATGATTCCACATTTCATCATCGTTATAATATTTTACTTTATCTTCTGGGTCTCTTAGTGATAATTCAAAACGATAATCTTTAATGCCTAATTCTTTGTAAACTTCTAAAATAAGATTCACCACAATCGTAAATTCTGATTCAATTTGTTCGGGAGTTACAAATAAATGAGCATCATTTTGGCAGAATGTCCGAGCTCGTTCAATTCCTTTTAGGGCTCCACTAGCTTCATATCTACAATCTCTGGCTATTTCACCGATACGAATAGGTAGGTCGCGGTAAGAATGAATGCTGTTTGAATAAATCATCATATGATGAGGACAATTCATTGGTCTTAAAACAAATTCTTCCCCATCTACTTCCATTTTGGGAAACATATTTTCTTGATAGTGTTCCCAGTGGCCACTAGTTTTGTATAATTCTACATTTCCTAGAGGTGGAGTTAAAACATGGTTGTAACCTAGCTTGCGCTCTTTACCTTTAATATAGTTTTCTAGTTCTTCCCAAATGATATAACCATTAGGTAAATACATTGGAAGTCCTTTTCCTACTAAATCAGAAGTCATAAAAATATTTAAGTCTTTTCCAAGTTTTCGGTGATCTCGCTCTTTAGCTTCTTCTAACATATGCAAGTGTTCTTCTAATCTTTCTTTCGTATCAAAACAAACACCATAAATTCTTTGTAAAACTTTATTGTTTTTATCCCCTTTCCAGTAAGCACCACTTACTTTTAAGAGTTTAAAGTTTTTACAAGCTTTCACACTATCTACATGTGGACCTCGGCAAAGATCAGTAAAATCTCCTTGAGTATAACAAGTAATTGTTGTCGTACTTTCATCCATTCTATTAATTAAATCAATTTTATAAGGATCGTCTTTAAATTTTTCTAAAGCTTCCTCTTTCGTTAACTCATGCCTAACTATTCTTTTGCCATCTTTGGCAATTTTCTTCATTTCTTTTTCAATAGCTGGTAAATCTTCTTCGGTTAGAGTTACATCACCAAGATCCATGTCATAATAAAATCCTTCTTCAATTACAGGACCTACCCAAAATTTAGATCCGGGATATAAATGACTTATAGCTTGTGCTAAGAGATGGGCACAACTATGGTTTAAAACGCTTAAATTTTCATCTTCTTTAATATTTATCATAATTTTTCCTCCTTCAACTTTTCAAAACGATATTTTTGATGAGTTACATTATCCGGTCTCTTACTTACATCCTCTTTATCTAGAAACATGGATAATGGTCTAGCCCAATATTCATTGTTATGAGTATATATAACCATATCTTCTAATGTTTCTGAGTTTTTAGCAATACATATAACTTCTATAATATTTCCTTTAAAATGTCTAAATTTATCTTTAGGTTTTATGTTCATAAATCGCCACCTTTCCATAGAAAAAGGATGATACCAAGGAGTTTTAATTATATAAAACGGTACCATCCTTTATTTAACTTACTTTTGATAACGGTATTTACCGGGGATAATTGGTCCCTCTAGAAAGTAGTAACTTATAAAACTATTTACTGATTTACACCCAACATCAGCTCTCTATAAAACGCATTTTATAAATCATGTCTTTCATCATTGATTTAGTTAAGTATAGCACACATAATTTAAGTTTACAAGCTTAAATCAAGACATTTTCGCCATTTTCACAATGTTTATAAAAATCTTTTAGGCCAATATGAAACTTAGGCTTTTTATATTTATAGATGCATAAATAATCTAGATCAATATTTTTTAACTTCTTATTTTTCTCAAAAATACTTTTTACATCTTTTAATAAATCATATAGACTTAAATATTCATGTATTCCTTTATTTTCTTCCCAGGCATGTTCGAACCAATAAAACTTTTCATTTTCTTCATAAACAGCAAAAGTATGAGTAAATAATTTTTTGGCATCGTAGTAAACCATAAAGTAAGTATTAAATTTTAAGCCTAATTCTTTAAATACTGCTCGCTCTAATTCTACTTGGTCATAGCATGTTCCTACTTTAGAGGTAAGAACATCTTCAGGCTTTTGTAAAACAAATTTCTTTTTAAAACCCTTTTCTGTATTTACATAAGTATTTTTATCCATATCCATCCAGCCATATTCAACGCTGTCTAATAAATTCATAAGATCCATAACATTATTAATTTGCTCCATATTACTCCACCTAAATGCTATTATATCAAATAAACCTAAGAAAGTGCAAATATTTTAAAACATTTTATCTACATTTTTTGGTACATCATCATTTACTACCTTTTTAATTATCTTATCTTTTAATTCTGGATTTACCTTTTTACCAGTCATTTTACTTAGTGTATCAATCACTTCACTTAAAGTGCGCTCATCTTTCATATTACCTTTTTGTAATTTTTCGGCTAAAGATACAATGGTGTTTTTATCCACCTTAGTCTTCTTTTCTATTTTCTTAAAAAAAGAATCATCTAACATAAAAACGCCTCCTAGCATTAGTATATGCTAAAAGACGTTTATTTGATTATTTATAATAATCATAAAATAGCTCATCTGGTTTCTTTTTAAATACTTTGGCTATTTTTAATGCTAAATCATAATATAATCGCCTGTTGCCGTTTTCAATTTGCCAATAGTAAGCTTTACATATTCCTACTTCTTTAGCAACTGTCTCATAGGACATATTATTTAATTTGCGTAAACTTTGTAATTTAAAATTTACATTTGTACTACTTTTCGCCATAACTCCTCCATACGTACTATAATAAATCAAATTTTTTGGGTTGTCAAATTTTGTGTAGTTATAATTGGGTAGACTTTGCAAGAAATTCTCAATAATATTAAGTGTAAGGAGTGTTTGGATGAATTTAAAAGAAGTAGTAGGCATGAACTTAAAATATTATCGATATCAATCTGGTTTATCCCAAGAAAAATTTTATACAAATTTAGAACTTAATCCGAAATATATGGCTTGTATTGAACGTGGTAGTGAAAATATTACGGTTGATCATTTAGAAGAAATAGCTTATAAATTAGGTATTTCGACCTATGAACTTGTTACTTATAATGAAGAACATGCTATTAGCAAGAAAAGAATTGATGAGAGAGAAAAAATAAGTTCCTAAACGATAAGAACTTATTTTTTTAATGATTTTCTATCATTTTTATTATGAATTATCTTCTTAATAGTGTTTCGTAACATTTCTATTACTTCTTCCTCATCTAGTTCTAAGAAATTAGCAATAGATGTGGTATTGTAGTGTTGCTCATCAATAAACCCTAGTCTAAATAAGAAAATCATTGCTTCTTTAAGAGTTAAATTGTCCATAATTGGAGAAAATTCCAATAAATAATCTAATAAGTTTAGGCATACCTCTTTGGTAATATGCTTTTGGAGTGTAAAGGGATTTATGGAAGGCATCTTAGCATCTATCAAACCACCTTTTAATAACACTAAAGATCTTTCTTCCATTGGTAATGATAATAGTTCATCAATTTCTTTAACAGTAAAACTTTCTAAAAGATCATAGAGACTGGGAAGTTCGATTTCATCTTTTACTATAATTGCTTTTCCATTGGATAATTCTTGTAACAATTCTTTTAATGTATTAGTTATTTTAATAAGCATTTTGTGAATTTTTGGTTGTGATACATTTATGGTATTAGCTATCTCTTCTTGTGTAAACACTCTATTTTGATGCAATCCAAAATACATTTCTAAAATCGTTCTTTCTCTATCTGGTAATAAATCTATTAATAATAAAAGGCTTTTGGCTTGTTCTTTTTGTTCATAATTTTGTTCTAAATTAACTGCTTTATCGCCAATAGATATTAGTGTAAAATCTGCCTCTTCGTTTGGCTTTTCATCTAAACTCTTTACATTTCTATCCTTTTTTAGCTTTTCTAAAAACATTAAAATTTCATTATTAATACATTTAGATGCATAAGTTGCAAATTTTGTGTTTTTTGACATATCAAATGTATCAATTGCTTTAATTAAACCAATACTGCCAATTGATATTAAATCTTTTTTATTATATTTAACGTTTTTAAATTTTGTACATACTTCATATATTACTAAACGCATATTATGGGTAATTAAAGTTTCTCTAGCTTGTTTTGAACCATTTTGATATTTGATAAAAAGTTCTGTTATTTCTTCGTTTGATAATGGCTTTGGTAAATTTCCTTCAAATAATTTTTCACTCATACTTTTTCCTCTTTTCAATTAATGGCTCTATCATACTCTTTCTTTATAAAAAAAGCAATGAAAAAATAAGCAAGCATTGAATTTTATTGAAAGTTCCCGTTTGAAAAACACTGGGAATTTAGTCTCAAAAAAACTTTTATCAACAATTTATATTTTGTAATTGTTTTGTTAAATATTATAAATAAGAAAATAACTATCTTGTCAA
>DVJF01000063.1 GCA_018716965.1 Candidatus Caccenecus avistercoris
GTGGCTTGATAACCTAATTCAAGATTCTATAATGTGAACTTTTTCAAGATTGATTAAGAAAAAACACTAGGTAATATAATGATTCTAGTGTTTTTAGTTCACATTTTATATAAGTTCACATTATTAGTATAGTAATTACGTTCATTTTCATCTTTTATAGAAAAAAGCATTCGATAATGGGTCCATGTTAATTGGTCACTCACTGCGTGACTATTTGGAAATAATAAATAAAACTGTCTCATATATTTTAAATTTGTATGACTATAATTTTTTCCGTAATTTATTTCAAATTCTTTAGACCATTTCTTAATTAATCCATCACCATATTTAGCTCTATTTAAACCACCTTGGGCTTCTACTAAAATTTTTCCGATATTCCAATTAGTAAGTAATTTCTCTTGGTTATCCTGCATGTATCTTACTTTACTATTTACTTCATAGTTTTCAATTAACTCTTTTATTTGCTTATAATATTCCAATTCATTCATATATAATCCCCCTAAATATTAGTATAAAGTACATTAGTTATTTACACTAGGGGATAATTTTGTAAGGTTTTGTCTATTTTTGTCTAAAACAGTAACAACCTATTATATTTGATATTTTATCCTATATATTTCTAGCTCTTTTACTTATTTTATGCTTAAATACTATTAAGAGGCTTTTAAATAATAAATTATTATTTTCCATTTACGATTAAATTTATTTTAATTTAATCGTAAAAGAAAAAAATATTTAAAAAATATATTCGCTTTTTAACGAAAAAATGGTAAAATTTTAGTTAGAAAGTGAATGAAAAATATGACTAGTTATGATAAGATTTTAAAAATGATTGAGAGTAATAATGGATATATTACAACCAAAGAAATTGTAAGTAAGAAAATAGATAGGAAGTTCTTAAGTAATATGGTAAAAAAAGGTATGCTAGTAAGAATTTCAAGAGGTTACTATGGATTACCTAGTTATATAGAAGATGAATATTATAAACTGTTATCAAAAAGTAAAAAAGCTAGATTTTCTATGGCAACTGCTTTATATCTTCATAATCTATCGGATCGTACACCACTAGTATATAATATTACAGTACCATTTGGTTATAGTGGCTCTCTTCAAAAAGAAAAAAATGTAGTTCTTAATTTTGTAAAAAAAGAAATACTTGATTTAGGAATAATAGAAATGACTTCACCTTTTGGAATGAAAATTAAAGTATATGATATAGAAAGAACAATTTGTGATATTATCAAAAATAAAAATAAAATAGATGCAGAAATCTTTTCTAAAGCATTAAAAGAATATGCTAGAAGTAAAAATAAAAATTTAACGAAATTAACAAAGTATGCTAAAACAATGAATATTGAAAATAAAGTAAGAGAATATATGGAGGTGCTATTATAAATAAAGATAAATTAAAAAACATAATTTCTAATAAAGCAAAAGGAAATAGTAATATATCACAACAATTATATCAGATGTATTTTTTTGAACATATCCTAGATAGAATATCATTTTAAAAGGTGGATTTCTTTCATCCATTATCGACAACATTCAGATATAATCACATACAAGAAAACATACAACAAGGATTGTACTATTTAGGTTTTTGAGCAATATATTTCTAGCTCTTTTACTTATTTTATGCTAAAATACTATTAAGAGGCTTTTAAGTGCTAAAAACTTTCTAACTAAAAATATGAAAATTTTAGCTAGAAAGTGAATGAAGATTATTATATTTCTGTTTCCTTTCACGATTAAATATGATATAATCTAATCGTGAAAGGAAAATTATTATGGATTATGAAAATAAAATTTTAAAATTATTTAAAAATGGATATTTAACGACTAAGACAGTTACTTTAAAAAGCATTCCTAGAGTATATTTATCAAAAATGCTTAAGGAAGGAAAAATAGAACGAGTAAGTCGAGGAGTATATACTTTAAAAGATACTTTAATTGACGAATTTGTAATATTACAAAAGAAAAGTAAAAATGCTATTTATTCAAATACAACAGCCTTATTTTTACATGGTTTTTCTAATAGAATTCCCCTTAAATACGATATAACTATTAATAGTGGTTATAATGGATCACTACAAAAAGATCAAAATGTTCAATTATTTTATGTAAAAAAAGAAGAGTTAAATATAGGTGTTATTGACTACAAATTAAAATCTGGAAATATAATTAAAATTTATGATCTAGATAAAACTATTTGTGATATTATTAAAAACAAAAAGAAAATAGATGCAGAAATTTTTAACAAAGCAATCAGAGCATATTTTTATAGCACTAAAAAAAATACTTTGAAATTATATGAATATGCTAAAGAAATGAATATTTATAATAAAGTTAGAAAGACATTTGAGGTGTTAACGTGATTAAAAATAAAGACAGTTTAAAAGCAAAAAGCCTCCAATTTAGCTAAAACAATTAATATACCAAATAAATATATAATTCAATCTTTTATATTTGAATCTTTATTAAAAAGGATTTCAAAGTCCAAATATAAAAATAATTTTATAATTAAAGGCGGGTTATTATTATCTTCTATTTTTGGAGTAGATTTAAGAAGCACTATGGATTTAGATACGACAATAAAAGGATTATCACTTAATATAGATACAATTACAAAAGTAATTAATGAAATAATTAGTATTAATATAAACGATAATATCCTTTTAGAAATAGAAAATATTAAAAAGATTCGTGAAGAGGAAGAATATAATGGTTTTAATGTTAATTTAAAAGCTAATTTTGATGGCTTAAAAACAAATTTAATGATTGATATAACAACAGGAGATATTATTACATATAAAGAAATAGAATATAAAAATCAAACATTATTTGATGAAGAACCAATTAGTATTATGACTTATAATTATGAAACAATTATAGCAGAAAAATTTGAAGCAATTATCAGCAGAAATGTTGATAATACCAGAATGAAAGATTATTACGATTTATTTATGCTGATTAAATTAAAAAGAAAAGAAATTAATCCAGAAACTTTAAGAAAAGCTATAACCAATACAGCTCAAAATAGAAATACACTCAATTACATAAAAGATGCCAAAAAATACATTGATTTAATAAGCAATGATGAACATATAAAAAAATTATGGGAAAACTACCAAAATAATTATAATTATGCTAATTCAATTAGTTTTGAGGATACAATCAGTTCTATTAAAGATATAAACAAAATAATTTCTAATATTGAATTTTCATAATCTACCATTTAAAGAAAAAATATTACTCCGAGTAGTAATTTTTTTCTTTACTTCTAATTGTAAAATAACAAATTTTATGGTATTATGATAATAGACTAAAAGGAGTAGGTTAGTGTGGCTAAATTAGATGCACATTTTAAAGTGGATTATACCAATGCTTTAGCTAACGATAAAGCCATATTCAAAGGAAACAAATATCGTATTACCATATTAAGTGAACGTTTAATTCGTTTTGAATATGATGCGAATGGTAAGTTCTTTGACCATCCAACGGAATTTGCTCGTTTCCGTAATTTTAGTGTACCCGAATTTCAAGTCGAAGAAAACGATAAAACAATAGTCATTCAAACCAAATATTTTGTTTTACAATATGTTAAAGAACGTCCCTTTGTAGGCCCTAAATATGCTCCTGATCAAAACTTAAAAGTAGGACTTATGAATAGCGATAAAATATGGTATTTTAATCATCCTGAAGCCCGTAATTTTGGTGCTACGAAAGTATCTTTAGATAAAGGAATAAGAGGCCCTCTAAAAAGAGGATTATACTCAACCGATGGTTTTGCATCTTTTGATGATTCAAAAAGCTTAGTATTTATGGAAGATGGCTTTTTAGTAAAACCAACTGCCAAAAGGGTAGATACCTATTTATTTATTTACCGGAGAGACTTTGGTTTATGTCTTAAAGATTACTTTACGCTAACTGGTCTTCCACCTCTTTTACCAAGATATGCCTTAGGTATATGGTGGAATAGGGATATGATTTATTCTTTTGAAGATACCAAAAAATTAATTAAAGCTTTTAACCAACATAGTATACCTTTATCTGTTTTACTTTTAAATGAATTTTGGCATTTAAAAGACAAAAGAGATTTAAATAAATTTAAAACTGGATTTACTTTTTCTCATGAGTTATTCCCTGATCCTTATGCCTTTACGACTTACATGCATGAACGTGGTGTCCGTGTAGGTATTAATATGGATCCTATAGAAGGTATTGGAGAACATGAAGAACAATTTCGTCTTATTCAAACCGAACTTGGGCTTATTAATACTAGACGTATTCCTTTTAATGTCTTTGATAAAACCTTTGTTACAATTTACTTTAATCACTTAATTAAGCCACTAGATAGTCTAGGTGTTGATTTTTATTGGATTGATTATAACTATGATTTTGATTCTATGCGTGCCCTAAATCATTATCATTTCATGAATTATTTAAAAGACAATCGTAAAAGACCATTTCTTTTCTCACGCAACAACTTAATTGCTAGTCATTTATATGGAGCTCACTATTCTGGTAAGACAAATGTTGGTTTTGACACTCTAAACTATTTACCTAGTTTTAATTCTAGTGCTTCTAACTACGGAATATCTTGGTGGAGTCATGATATCGGTGGCTTTAAAGGCGGTATGGAAGACAGTGAATTATATATTAGGTATATAGAATTTGGCTGTTTTAGTCCTATATTTAGACTAGCTTGTGAACGAGGACACTATTATAAAAGAGAACCATGGAGCTGGGATATTAAAACTTATACAATTGCCAAAGAATATTGCCATTTAAGACAGCGTCTAATACCATATTTATATACAGAAAATTATAAATATCATAAAACAGGACTTCCTTTAGTCCAACCCCTATATTATAGTTATCCCGAAGTTTATGATGAACCAGCCTATAAAAATGAATATTATTTTGGAAGTGAATTACTAGTCAAAGCCATAACTAAAAAACAAGATAATATCATGAACCGTTGTGTCGAGCAAATATTCTTACCCAAAGGAACTTGGTATGATTTTAAAACGGGTAAAAAGTTTCCAGGTAATAGAAAATATGTAGCTTTCTACAAAGATGAAGATTATCCGGTATTTGCCAAAAGTGGTTCTATCATTCCTCTTGCCATATTACCGGAAAACCTAAATGATACCAATCCACCTGAAGGATTAGAAATTCATGTTTTCCCAGGAAGAAGTAACATTTATCGTTTATATGAAGACGATGGTGTATCTAGACTAAATGAAGAAGGCTATTATATTGTAACCGCGATAGATTATAACTATTTAGCCAATAATTATACGTTAATTATTAGACCAATTGAAGGAAAAACTGGTATTATTCCTAATACCAGAACTTATAAAGTACGTTTTCGTAACACAAGAGAAGCTGAAGATGTTAAGGCTTACATCAATGATACAGAAATACCAATTGAATCTTATACAGATGAAACAGATTTCGTTGTCGTTGCTAAAAACATACCAACAACCAGCCAATTAACCATAAATTGCAAAGGTCGTGACATTGAAATAGATGCAGTAAGATTAATTAATGAAGATATTAATTCTATTATTAGTGATGCCAAAATCAAAACCAACTTAAAAGAAAGTATTGCCTCTATTATGTTTAGCAATATGGAAATTAACAAAAAAAGAATTGAGATTCGGAAGTTAAAGAGAAAAGGTTTAAAAGATGTTTTTGTGCGTATGTTCATAAAACTACTTGAATATGTTTCCGAAATTTAGTAAAATAAAACTAATACGTGGAAGAAAAGAGTAGTAATAAGTTATCTTTTTATAGAAAGTTCGTGGTAGATGGAAACGAATAAAGATGCTTATGAACTTGCTTTTTGGAGTAGTGGGGTAGTTTCCTTAAAGACTATTAAAAGATATAAATAAAGGTGGTACCGCGTATTTTTACGCCCTTGTATGGTACTACCTTTTTAATTTGAAGGAGGATTATTTATGAATGAATATTTATTATCAGTTTATATCTTTATTGGTTTATTTATAATAGTTTATTTAGTAGATTATTTCCTGATTAATAAACGAAAATTAACTTTAATTAAAAATAAAGGGATAACCAAAAAAGGCAAAAAGAAAAAAATAAAAAATATAAGTGAAGTAGATTATTTAACAGCTAAATTCAAATTAAAAGAAAACAATTTAAATTTAGATAGTATGATTATTGTTATATCACTTATAAATGCTTTTATTATATCTTTAGTATCAAGTATTGTTATGTTATTACCATTTGCTATTATGTGGCAACTAATTATTGCTTTTGCTCTTTTATTTGGGCTTATTTATTCTTTATACGAAATATATGGTAGACATTTAAAACACAAGGAGGAAAGAAAATGAATTTTAACGAGTTAGAAAAAAAATGGCAAAAATATTGGGATGAACACGAGAGTTTTAAAGCTATAGATGGCAGTAGCAAAGAACCATACTATATTTTAGTAGAGTTTCCATATCCATCAGGATCTGGTCTTCATGTTGGTCATGTAAGAAGTTATACAGCCCAAGATGCTATTGCTAGACTTAAAAGGATGCAAGGATATAATGTTTTATTTCCTATGGGATGGGATGCTTTTGGTGCTCCAGCTGAACAGTATGCTATTAAAAATCATATTCATCCTAAAGAAGCAGTTAAAGAAAATATTAAAAACTTTAAACGTCAAATGCAAACTCTAGGTTTTTCATTTGATTGGGATCGTGAGTTTTCTACAACCGACCCCGAATATTACAAATGGACACAGTGGCAATTTTTAGAGTTTTATAAACATAACATGGCTTATAAAGCAACCGTTCCTGTAAACTGGTGTCCAAATTGTAAAACCGTTTTATCGAATGAAGATGCTGCCGGAGGAGTATGTGAACGTTGTGGCGCACAAGTCATCCAGAAAAATAAAAGTCAATGGATGCTTAGAATGAGTGATTATGCTGAAGATTTACTTAATGGACTTGATGATACCCATTTTGCTCCTAAAGTAAAACTAGGTCAAATAAACTGGATAGGTAAATCAATTGGTGCTGAAGTAGACTTTAAAGTAGATGGAACGGATAAAACATTTACCGTCTTTACAACTAGATGTGATACGCTTTTTGGTGCAACTTATTGTGTTTTAGCACCAGAACACGAATTGGTAGACATGATTACAACAGATGAACAGAAAGTTGAAGTAAAAAAATATAAAGAAGCTTGTTTACTTAAAAATGAAATGGAACGTACCGAATTAAACAAAGAAAAAACAGGTGTCTTTACTGGTGCTTATGCCATAAATCCTGTAAATAACAAGCGTATTCCTATTTATATTAGTGATTATGTTTTATCTAGTTATGGTACGGGAGCTATTATGGCTGTTCCAGCTCATGATTCACGTGATTATGAATTTGCTCGTAAATTTAATCTAGAAATTATTCCGGTCTTAGAAGGTGGAGACGTTTCTAAAGAAGCTTATGAAGGCGATGGTATTCATATTAATTCTGACTTCTTAAATGGTCTAGATAAAGAAACAGCCATTAATAAAATGTTAGAATATCTAGAAAAGAGTAATTGTGGTAAGAAAAAAGTAAATTACAAGATGCGTGATTGGATTTTCTCTCGTCAAAGATTCTGGGGAGAACCAATTCCAATGATATATTGCGAGTCTTGTGGATGGGTTCCAATGAATGAGAGTGAACTACCATTATTACTTCCAGATGTAGCAGAATACGAACCAACCGACAATGGGGAATCTCCACTTGCTAAAATTACCGACTGGGTAAATACGACTTGTCCAAAATGTGGAGCTAAAGCCAAAAGAGAAACAGACACGATGCCAAACTGGGCTGGTTCATCATGGTATTTCCTAAGATTTATGGATCCCCATAATGATCATGAATTTGCTAGTATGCAAAACTTGAAATATTGGAACAAAGTAAACTGGTATAATGGTGGCATGGAACATACAGCAAGACACTTACTTTATGCTAGATTCTGGGTTCAATTCTTATACAACATTGGTCTAGTGCCAAATAAAGAAATGATTGATACCCGTGTTAGTCATGGTATGGTTTTAGGTAGTGATAACCAAAAAATGAGTAAATCCAAAGGAAACGTCATTAACCCTGATGATATCGTTCGTGAATATGGCGCTGATACTCTTCGTGTTTATGAAATGTTTATGGGAGATTATGAACAAGACTCACCATGGAGTACAGCTTCTTTAAGAGGTTGCAAAAGATTTATTGATAAAGTAATTCGCTTGCAAGATAAAGTAATAGATAAAGATGAATATTCTCCTGCTTTAGAAGTAATTATTAACAAAAGTATTAAAAAAGTAGAATATGATTTAACGCATTTAGGATATAATACAGCGGTATCAACACTTATGATTTTAGCTAACAAATATGATGAAGAAACATCTATTACCAAAAAAGATTATCAAGTATTATTAACGCTCCTAAATCCTATTGCTCCTCATATTACCGAAGAGTTAAATGAAACTCTAGGATATGAACCAATATGCAATACATCTTGGCCAACATATGACGAAGAAAAAACCATTGATAAAGAAATTACAATTGGCGTTCAAGTAAATGGTAAACTCCGTGGGGAAATAAACATAACTAGTGATGATACTGAAGAAGAAATTAAAGCTAAAGCATTAGCTAGTGAAAATGTTAAAAAACACATGGAAGGAAAAGAACTAGTTAAAGTAATTGTAATTAAAGGAAAAATAGTAAGTATTGTTGTAAAATAAGCCTAACAGCTTATTTTTTTTGTTAATTTTACAAATAAAGTATAATATGATAGAATAATAGCCATTTAGGGGGATTATATGATAAATAAAATGATTAGAAATACTATTCTAGAAATAGCTATAGTAATACTTTTAGTTATTATAACTATGTTTATATGGCCAATTTTAAATAAAAATATGAATTATAGCTTAACTAACGCTTTAGCCCATGAAAGCGAGTTAGAACTTATTTTAAATAATGTAGGTGGATATGATAATGTAATCGTAAATAATAGCTATAGAGCTAATAAAGAATATGCTGTTTTATTAGTTACCGAAAAAAACTGTGATAATGAATATATAACAATCAATAACCAAGCATATCAACTTCTAGATTTTCCTAAAGAAGCCAGAAAAGATGAATATGTTTATGTTTTAGCAACTGATGCTCTAACATCATCACGCAAAGGCTATAAAATAAGATTAAATTTAGCAAATAAAAAGACAAAATACCACTATGAATTAAAAGATTTAACATATTTTTAAAAAAATACTAAAATAAGCTTGTATTTTATCCCATTTTTATGGTATTATTAAAATACGGTGATAGTATATGAAGATAAAGGATATTATCAAAAAACAAACTACCATAATAGCTATAGCAGTAATATTAGTTACGATAGCAGTAATAGGAGTAAGTTATGCCTTATTTTTTAGTGTAAACAAAAACAAAGAAGATCAAGTTATAACTGCAGGCAATCTAGCCTTAACAGTATCAGGGCTAACAGCCGGACAAATAAGTGATACCATGTCGGAAACAGAAGGCCTTGCTTCTAATCCCATTACTTATACCGTAGAAAATACTAGCAGTAACTTACCAGCATCATATTCTTTGTATGTATATGGTGGTCTAAAAGAAGGAGATAAACCAGCCAATACCATTCCATTAGAAAGTATTATGTTTTCTACAGATGGTACAACAGCTGAAAAGTTAGTAGATCAAGATAGTGTTCAAACCGACAATAATCAAACAGCTTATTTAATTGATAGTGGAACCATTGCCGCTGGAAGTACCGATCCATCTAAATCATTACGAATTTGGATTGATGAAAGTCTATTATCATCAGAAATAGATGCGGGCAATTTAAATCTGCAATTATATATAGTTAGTGAAGTAAATGAAGGATAACTCAATATTGAGTTATTTTTTTGCAAAAATTTGAAATTTTACCAATTTGAGCAATTTTGGCATATTTCACCGGTGAATTTACTATATTTGGCCGACCAAATTAACGAATTCACCGGCCAATTTAACTAAATTTGCTATTTGACTTTACTTTTAAAATAGTATATGATTAGCACATAGAAAAGAGGCGAACATATGTATAAGAGTAAAGAAGAAAATGTAGAGATATATTTTATCTGCTACAAAAAGGAAGAAATGGAGTTGGTAGAAAGTTATTATGACGAGGTATTAGATAGCCATTGTTGGTATTTTAATGCTTATTTAGCCTATAAGCATTGGTTAAAAAACTTCAAAGATTTAAGAGTTGGCGAATTAACTAAAGAACTATTAATAGTCGCAGCTAGCCGTTACTTAATTTACAAGATGGAAAATAACGAATTTAAAAATAATAGAGAAAAGAAAAAAATTACTCAAGACTTAAAGAAAACCCAAAAAGAGCTAGACTACATTATTCATGATGATCCTGTTCTAGCAAAATTATAAAATTTTTTAGTAAAATACACTATAATGTGATACAATAATAAGGTAGGTGATAAAATGATAAATATTTACAAAGCAGAAAATAACATTTTAAGTAAAACAGAAGAAATTAATAAAGGGAGTTGGATTGATTTAATTAATCCAACCCCTGAAGAAATACAACTAGTAACAACTAACACAGGTATTGAACGAGAAATTATAACCAAATTACTAGATGAAGAAGAATTACCACGAATTGAAAAAAGAAATGAAGAAAGACTAATAATACTAGATACACCTTATGAAACTGATACTAATAAACACAAGTATAAAACCAATCCTTTAGGTATTATTTTAAGTGAAAAAGGTTATTTGTTAACTATTTCACTAAAAGAACAACCATTTTTAGATTATTTTAAAAACAGTGAAATAAAATTGAAAAATAAAAATAAAACTAATTTTATTTTACAAATATTTATTATGGTCGCAGCTATATACCAAAAAGAGTTAACAAGTATTAATGAATATATAAATAGCAAAGAAAAAGCTTTATCTAAATCGACAAATAATAAAGAATTACTACATCTTTTAAATGTAGAAAAAACATTAGTATATTTTATAACTTCTCTAAAAGCTAATGAAGTTGTTTTAGAAAAATTAGCTAAAGGCCTTGTTTTGCCTATTTTAAAAGAAGATGAAGAATTATTAGAAGATGCTCTAATTGAGACAAAACAAGCGATTGAAATGGCTAGCATATACCGAGAAATACTATCAAGTATGACTGATACTTATGCTACTATTATTTCTAATAATTTAAACGATGTAATGAAATTTTTAGCTGGTATAACCATTGTATTTTCCATACCTACCATGGTCGCATCTTTTATTGGCATGAATGTACCTCTAGGTCGGATTGGCTCATCACCTATGAGTTTTATTTTCATAATTTTAATATCAGTATTATTATCATTAATTATTGCTTATATCTTAAAAAAGAAAAACATGCTTTAAAATAATAATTTAATTTATGGGTATAATAAATTATAGGAAGTGATAGTTTGAAAAAAGTTTTATTAAGTATATGTACAATATTATTGTTACTAACTGGCTGTTCTTTAACTTTCAAAGATGAAGAAATACCAAAACAAGAAAATCCCATCGAACCAGATACCTCCCAAGAAGAAGTTAATCCTAAAGAAGAATGGATAGAAGATACTCTAGATAATTTAAGTTTAGAAGAAAAAATAGGGCAAATGTTAATAGTTTCTGATTATAATACTAGTATGACTGATGAATTATTAACTAACTTTAATGAAGTAAAACCAGGCGGATTTATTCTTTTTGGGGAAAATATTAAAAGTTATGAACAAACTACTAATTTAATTAAAGATATCAAAAATACTAGTAATATTCCTCTATTTATATCTATAGATCAAGAAGGTGGCAGGGTTCAAAGAATAAAAAAAATGCCAGATGCTACCGTTTCAATTATCCCTCCTATGTATAATCTAGGCTTAACTAATGATACTAATTTAGCATATGAAGTTGGAAAAGTAATAGGGGAAGAATTAAGAGTTTTTGATATTAATATGGATTTTGCACCTGTTCTAGACATTTATTCAAATCCTAAAAACACTGTAATTGGAAATAGATCATTTGGCACTACTGCCGAAATTGTAAGCAATATGGGTATATCATTAGCTAAAGGGCTAGAAAATACCGGCATAATACCCGTATATAAACATTTCCCAGGACATGGGGATACTTTAGAAGACTCTCATACTACTTTACCTATAATTAATAAAACCAAAGAAGAATTAATGGATATGGAATTAAAGCCTTTTATAGAAGCTATAGAAAATGATGCCGAAATAATAATGGTAAGCCATTTAGCAGTGCCTAAAATTACCGGAAATAATACACCTGCTACTTTATCTAAAGAAATAATAACAGATTTATTAAAAGAAGAATTAGGCTTTGATGGTATAGTTATAACTGATGCTCTAAATATGAAAGCTTTAACTAATAAATATACTGAAGAAGAAATATATATTAATGCTATTAATGCTGGAGTAGATATACTACTAATGCCTGATTTTGATATAGAAACTATTAATATCATAAAACAAGCAATTACTAGTGCAGAAATTTCTGAAGAACAAATTGATAAATCTGTAAGTAAAATATTAGATTTAAAATATGATTTATTAGAAGAAGAAAATATTTATACCAAAGAATATTTAGGAAGTATCTCTCATCAAGAAATAATTTCTAAAATTGATGAAGTAAGTTAAATAAGCATATCTACTCTAGCCGGTAACTCTTTAAAATTACGTTTAACAAAAAAATCATATGGTTCTACATCTAATGCTTTTGCTAAACTATCTAAACTATCAAAAGATGGTGTATGTTGGCCTAATTCCAACTGACTTATGTAAGTAACGCTTAAATTAGCAAGTAGAGCTAATTGTTCTTGACTATATTTTTTCTTAAAACGAAAATACTTAACATTATTTCCAAATATTTCATTTAGTTTTAAATTAGTATTTGTTTTCAAATAAACACCTCAATAATATATAATTTATAGTTACTAAATATTATAAATAGTATTATTTTTTTGATTAATTCTCTTACATTTAATTATGGCTCTATCTTTAAGTAACTCAAAAGGCTCTATATTAAAAGTATATGCGATTTTATCTAAAAAATCAGATGTAACATTTCTTTTAGCATTTTCTAATTGTGAGACATAAGCTGGACTCGATTGCATTTTTTCTGCTAATTTTTCTTGAGACCATTTAGCTTGATGTCTAAAATAAATAATATTATGAGCAATCAATTCTCTAGTAGTTTTAATACTAATCACCTCAATTCAAACATAAAGAAAAATCTTTTAAAATTTTACTAAATGGAAGTTTATAAAGCATATTATAAATAAAAAGACTCTCATAATTATTAGAATTCATTTGGAATTCTAATATAGTAATTTTATACAATAAAAGAGTCTAAGATTTAGCTCATCATAAATTCTAATAATTTAGAATTTTTTTGACTAAAAACCTAGACTTTAAATTATTAATTACATAAAATTAACATTACCACTTATTAAAGAGCATTAGTAATATAATACTCACCTTCTACAGCTTTCCCATCGTTAGTAGCATTAAAAACTAATACTGGTCTATAAGTTTTAGAAGATAAGCCAAAGAAATCAACAACAGTTCTAGTTTCACCTTTTATCCAAACATTTGAACGAGCGTCTATTCCCCAACCAATAAGAAACTTTTTGGATTGAACGCTTATACCTAATTGAGCATCTGCATCAGTTTGATAATGATTAACTACTACAGATGGAGAACTGGTTAAATTTGCTTCTACTCCTATATCATAATCTCCTACTGCTTCAAAAGAAAAATGATTATAAAAAATTGCAGCTGAAGCTATGTTAATAAATAGTCCAATACATAAACAAAATACAAAAAGGAAACTGATTTTTTTCAAAAAACTTACTCCTTTCATAATAATTTAAAATTTTTTATACAATAATTTTTTAATTTATTCCTTGTGTAAGATCATAATCTCCACTTATAGCTTTCCCGTCATTAGTAGCATTAAAAACTAATACAGGCCTATAGGTTTTAGAAGATAAACTTGAGAAACCTACAACAGTTCTAGTTTTACCTTTTATCCAGACATTTGAACGAGCGTCTATTCCCCAACCAACAAGAAACTTTTTGGATTGAACACTTATACCCAATTGAGCATCTGCATTAGTTTGGTGGTGATTAACTACTACAGAAGGAAAACTAGTCACTTTTTCTTCTACTCCAATATCAGTGTCACCAACATTTTTGAAGCTAAAAGAGTTATTAGAAGCATAAACTATGCTAATACCTAATGCAATAGTTAATAAGCCAACACATATTAAACTAATTTTTTTCAAAATACTACCTCCTTTCTATGAATATTTCAATAGAAAACAAATAGTTGCAAACTTCCAACATTAACCTAAACTCAAACATTCTCTATCGTTACCATACTTATATCACATTTACCCTATATTGTCAAATGCAAAATATGCCTTTTTGCATAAAAAATATATTAAAAAATTGAAATCAAATAAATAATGTGTTATACTGAAAACATAGAAAGTTGGAATAATATGAGATTAGATAATGTAGTGAAATGTTTTGAAAAGCAAGAAGAAAAAATCACAGTATTAAATCATGTTAATTATAATTTTGAAAGTGGGAAATTATATGCTATAACTGGTCATTCTGGAAGCGGAAAGACCACATTAATTAACTTATTAGGGCTGATAGAACAGCCAACAAGTGGTAAAGTATTTATCGATAATAAAGATGTTAGCAAGCTTAACGATTTTGAAACTTCAAAAATCCGTTCTGAAAAAATTGGCTTTGTTTTTCAAAATTATTATTTAGATGAAAATTTAAAGGCTTATGAAAATGTAATGGTGCCAATGATTATTAATAAAAATATTAAAAAGGAAGAAAGAAAAAAACTGGCAATACAATTATTAGAGAAATTCGGATTAAAGGAAAGGATAAATCATTTCCCAAAAGAATTATCAGGTGGAGAATGTCAAAGAGTAGCAATAGCAAGAGCTATGGCAAATAATCCTGATATTATTTTAGCTGATGAACCGACAGGTAATTTAGATGAAAAAAATGAAATAATAATTTTTCAAGAATTAAAAAAATTAAGTACAGAAGGCAAATGCGTAATAGTTGTAAGTCATAGTGATAGAATAAAAAATTATGCTGATACAATTCTTTCTATTAAAGGAGGAAAAATAGATGAATAATATTTCCTTTAAAGATAAATACTTCTTACTTCATTCTAATTTGCTAAAAAAAAGAAATATACTTTTGTTTATAATTTTAGTTTTAGTAATTTTAATTTTATTACTTTGTTTTAATTTGATTTTTTTTGTAGGCGATTTTCAAGAAATTAACATTAACAAAAATGTAGATATGAGAACTCTATTAGTTTATTCTAAAGATGATAAAGCAAATTTTAATGATATAAGTAATCTAAAACATGTTGTTTATAACAATAGTACTAAATTTTATGGAAGTACAGGAATATATAGTGAAGAATTTAATAATAAAGAAACAAAAGGATTTGTTGCTGTTTATCCTTTACTATTACCTAAAGAACTTAAGATTATAAATGGAAGAAGCATTCAATCTGATAATGAAGCAGTATGTCCAACTAATTTCTATCCACATAGTATTTATATCAATGAAAATTCTGACATTATGAGAATAAATCCCGAATATTATTTAAATACTGGTGATATTATTGGTAAAAAATTCACTATTAAATCTAATAATCCGGAAAATGAAAATATAACTGTAAAAATAGTAGGATTGTATAATTCAGAAGATAATTTGAAACCTATTAATGGTTGTTATATTTCCGAGACAGCATATGATCAAATTGTAAGTCCATATGAAGCAACTATAACGAATTATCTTGAAGATGGCTCTATCGTCACTGAAAATATTGATTACACAGGAAATATAGTTATAATTGATGAATATAAAAATGTAAAAAATGTAAAAAATAAATTAGAAGAGATGGGTTTTTCTGTAAGTAATGCTTTTTATATTGATAATCAAATTTTAAAGTCTATTTTTACAATCCCATTACTTATAAGTTTAATTGTTATTATTTTATCATTAAATATTATTTATTCATTTATAAATAAAAAAGTAAAGTATCGTCTTCCTAATTATGGTATTTTAAAAACTATTGGATATAATAAAAGAATTATAATTTCCATAGATACTTTAGAAAATATTATAGTATTTATTTTTAGTTTTATAATTGCATTTTTATTATATATAGCAATATATACTATTCTAATGAATACAATATTAGTTGAATACGTTTATAATAATTTAACAATTCATATTCCATTTTTATATATTATAATATTTGTCATATTATTTATAATAATTATTACAATAATGTGTAAATCCAAATTAAATAAAGTATTAAATCAGCCGATAAGAGATTTGTTAGGGGAATAATTTATGATTTTATTAAAAGGATTCTTAAGAAAAAAAACAACCAAAAATTACTTTATAGTTTTTTTTATAGTATCTCTTATATTAATTTCTTTATTAATTAGCCAAAAATATTTTATAAAATTAAATAATGAAAATTACAAAGGGTCATATATTTTTATTACAGATACATTGAACAAATATAATCAAATTAAAAAAAATTCAAACTTTAAAACTATTGAAATTGGAATTCCAATAATTAATGAATTAGAAATAGATACATATATATTAGTTGGAAGTGATTTAGTGATAGATAATGATACTATATTTGTTCCTCTAAAATATCAAAATTTATTATCATCTATTATTAAAGTCAATGACACGGAGTTAGTAATAAAAGATGTATATGAAGGCTACAATAATAACATTTTTCTAATAAATAAAAATACAGCTCAAGAATTATCTAAAAAAGTAAATAAAGTAACATATGTAATAGATTTAAAAAACTGGACTTATTATGATAGAATTATAAACAACTTAAAAAATACCTATGAAAATGTATTTGCATTTGTAGATACAAGTCAGGAAATAAACTATAATACCATTATAACAGCATTTGATATTTTTATTATACTTACACTGGTAGTTTTAGCAGTAATAACTGTAGTGTCTTGCTTAAATATTATAGAAGATGAAAAGAAAAATAATACATTGTATCACTACATAGGATATTCAAAATTAAGAATAATAATGTTATTAAGTTCAAAAATTATTTTCATTATTGGAATAAATGCAATAATTATGATATTAATATATAAATTAATGTCTAATCTAATTTAAGCAATGATTAATTTATTAAAGAGCAATTTAAATGAGTTTTTATTTTAATAATCATTTATATACCTATCAATTTTCTTTAAAAAATGCTATAATCTATATGTAATTATTTTAATAGTGTTCATAAAGGAGAAAGTTTTTATGGCAAAAAAGAAAGTAAAAGATGCAACTAAAAAAATAAATATTTTTACTTTAATATTTGGTGTTTTAATGGGAATTTTAGCTCTACCAATTATTAGTTTATTTCCCTCTAATGGTAATCTATCTTTTTGGCAATATATAGGCTATTTATTCATTTATAGCATATTAGTTAGAATAGCTATAAATTTATTTCAAAAAATATTAATCAAAAAAGCTGGTAAAAATTATAATGGTGATGCAATAGATACCCGTTTTTTTAGCAATATTTTATATGCTATTACTTTATTAGTAGTTTTAACTTTACTTATCCATTTTCTCAATGATGACGGCTGGGTTAGCTCTATTCTAGCTGGACTTTTATTAACAGTACCTGCTCTTATTGTTAACGTTGCCAGCAATGGTAGTGATGGATCTCCATCTAAAACAAGAAAAATAAGTGCTACTACTTGGAATTATGGAAGGTATAAAGAAACAACTTATCGTGATGATTTAGGAAACAAAGTTGGTACAGCAACCTCTTTCGATTGGGGACCAGTTAAAAATACCACAATAAAAGATAAAGACGGTAACGAAACCAAAATAGAACATTGGAAATTTTAAAATTATCAACAATAATTGATAATTTTTTAAATGATAAAATAATTGTGATGTTTATGTATTTAAATAACTTAAAGAAATTACGACTAGATAATGAATTAAAGCAAGAAGATGTTGCTTATATATTAAATTGTAAAAGAGCAACATATAGTGCGTGGGAAAGAAAAAGAAGTATGATACCTTTACCTATAGCAGATAAACTTGCTTTATATTATCATGTTAGTTTAGCTTATATTCTAGGATTAGAAAAAAATTCTAAAAAAGTATCATATCAAAAAATTGATTATAATAAATTTTTAGAAAATATTTTATTATGTAAAATCAAATATAACCATACTTATGAAGATCTTGCTGAATATCTTAAATGTAATAAGTCTACGGTATTTAGATATTTTAATGGTAAGATACCCTTTAAAATAGACATACTAATACGTTTATCCAAATTATAT
>DVJF01000006.1 GCA_018716965.1 Candidatus Caccenecus avistercoris
TGGACAACCAAGTACCATTATGACAACACTAAATAATTGGTATAATAGTAATTTAGCAAGTTACGAAGAAGATTATATCGATACAGGAGCAGGATTCTGTAGTGATAGAAATTTACAAAGTGGAAGTTGGAGTGCAACCGGAAGTCATAATTATGCAGCCTATGGAAGACTATATAATAAAGGTAGTGAAAGTGCAAGTTTACAATGTAGTGATGTAGATATACTATCTCAAGATAATGGAAGATTGCCAAATCCAATAGGACTCGTAACAGCCGATGAAGTAGCATTAGCAGGAGTCACATGGAGTAATCCACAATCCAGTTATTTAAATACAGGACAGAATTATTGGACCATGTCTCCGTCTATGTCTATCAATGGCTTTGCTGGCGTGTTCCGTGTGTATTCGTCTGGCCGCCTCATCGACGATCGTGTGAATTACTCGAATGGTGTGCGCCCAGTAATAAATCTGAAGGCAAATATAGCCATTTCCTCAGGAAATGGATCATCCGACACTCCGTTTGTCGTGCTGACTAGCTGACAGTTTTCGGTAAAACTTAAAAAGAAGCGTTTTGCTTCTTTTTTAAATGACGATAGCTATTAAGTTATTAGCTCCTTTGTTAACTATCTTGGTTACTGTTTGAGATAGTTTGTATCTTGTTGCATCTGGCATCATAGACAGTTTAGCTTGTATTCCTTCTTGAACAATTGCTTCCAAACTTCTGCCAAAGATTTCGCTTTGCCAAATAGAATTTGGATCTTTTTCATAGTCTTTCATTAAATAGTTGATTAGTTCTTTACTTTGAGCTTCACTACCAATGATTGGTTCAAATGTTGATTGGACTTCTACTTTCATTAAGTGAATAGAAGAAGCGGTAGCTTTTAGTTTTACACCATAACGAGTGCCTTGTTTAACAATTTCAGGAGTTTCTAGTTTCATGTCTTTAATTGTTGGATAAACAATACCGTATCCAGCATTTCTTGCTACTTTTAGGGCATCTTTAATAGAATCCATTTCTTCTTTAGTATCTTTGTAGTTAGCAAATATTCTAATTAAGCCAGCTTTCGTAGTTACCGTATCTCCCATAATACTAGTTAAAACTTCATTGTAAAGTTCTTCTCTTGTTTCTAGATTAATGGTAACTGTTCCGGTTGCGGCATCTAGCTCACTAATGTAGGATTTAGAAATGTATTCGCTATCTTGGAAGTGATCTAATATGAAATCGATATCTTTAATTTTCTCAACACTGATGACGCTTTCTTTGATTTTCTCTAAGAAATGCGTTTTTATTTCATGATTTTTTGGTAGAGCATCAATCCATTCAGGAATATTTACTTTAATATCAAGAACTGGGAATTCATAAAGAGCTTTCTTTAAAATTTCCATGATTTCTAATTCATTCATAGTCTCAGCACTGATAGGAAGAACTGGAACATCATATGATTCTTCCATTTCTTTAGCAACTCTTACTGTCTCCGTATTGGTTGGATGAATACTATTTAGTATTACAATAAATGGTTTGCCAATACTTTTTAGTTCATTAATAATTCTTGATTCTGCTTCTACATAATTCATTCTTGGAATTTCTCCAAAAGAACCATCAGTAGTTACAACTATACCAATTGTTGCATGATCACGTATTACTTTTTCTGTTCCAATTTCAGCAGCTTCAACAAAGGGAATAGAATCTTCAAACCATGGAGTTTTAACCATTCTAGGATTACCCGATTCATCTTCATATCCTTGAGCGCCTGGTACAACAAAACCTACACAATCGACCAATTTAATATTGGTTCTAAATTCATCTACATTAATTAAAGCACCATTAGATGGAACGAATTTCGGTTCAGTTGTCATAATAGACTTACCTCCGGAACTTTGAGGTATTTCATCTAAACAATGCTTTTTTTCGTATTCATCTGTGATGTTTGGAACAACTAAATTTTCGATAAATCTTTTAATAAAGGTAGATTTACCTGTACGAACAGCACCAACAACTCCTAAGTAAATACTTCCATTCCCTCTTTTGGCTATAGATTCAAGTAATTCTTTTTTTTCCAAAATTTCACCATCTTTCATCTTTCTAATTAAAAATATGAGAGCTTAAATAAAAATAGACCTAAAATATTTACTTTACTCAGAATTTAATGTTTGTTATAATACTTAAGAGGATGTGGTAGATTTGAAAAAGATTTTTATTTTATTTGGTTTGGTATTAAGTTTGTTTGTTTTGCCAATTTCTGTTTATGCAGAAGAAGATAATACTATTACGGTGTATTTGTTTAGAGGGGCAACTTGTGCACATTGCGAAGATGCTTTAGAATATATCAGCAATCATCGGGATGAAATACCAGAAAATGTCGAAATTGTTACTTATGAAGTATGGGAGAATGATACAAATAGAGATTTCCACAATGAGGTTGTAGAGCGTCTTGGTATGGATGAAGATGATTATGATACAGTTCCTTGTTTTGTTGTTGGTGAAGAACATATTTTAGGCTATAGTACTGGTACTTGGGAAGAATTATTTGATATAGCTAGAGATTATCAAGATAATGGTGATTATACAGATATAGTAGAAGAAGTAGATAGGGAATTACAACTTGATGTAGAAGCAAGAACTTTAGATGATTTATATAGTGAACCTAGTATGGTTGCGACAATTATTGTTTATGCGGTATTTGGTGTAATTATTTTAGGATTTGTAGCTATGATTGTCTTCTCAAGAAAATAAAATAAGCGAATTCGTCTTTTTTTTGATATAATATATTTATGTGAAAGGGTGATTTCATGAAAATCATTTTATTAGAAGATGTAAGAAAAGTAGGTAAGAAGGATCAGATTTTAGAGGTTAGTGATGGATATGCGAATAATTATTTAATAAAGAATAAACTAGCTGTTCCTCTTACTAAAAGAAGTAAAGAAGTTTTAGATAATAGACTTGATAAAGAAGCAAAATTTGAAGAAGAAAAAGTGGAAGCTTTAAATAAGATAAAAAAGGAACTTGAGAAGAAAAGTATTGATTTTCAAGTAAAAACGGGAGCTCAAGATAAAGTATTTGGTAAAATTTCTACCAAACAAATCGCGGATAAATTAAAAGAAATGGGTTATAACATTGATAAAAAATGTATTTTATTAGACGGAGATTTAGATACATTAGGGGTTCATGAAGTAGAAATAAAACTTCATAAGAAAGTAGATTTTAAATTAAGAGTAGTTTTGAAAAAGTAAGTAGGTGATAATGTGGCAACTAGGGCAATGCCAAGTGATTTAGAAGCTGAAATGAGTGTACTGGGAGTCGCTTTTTTAAATAGTGATGCCTTAGAAAAAATTAATGATGAAGTAGTAGAGGACATGTTTTATAATGAGAAAAATAGGATTATCTTTAATGCGATTATTAGTCTTTATAAAGAAGGTGTTCCTGTTGATTTAACTACTATTAAAGCTGAACTTGATAAGAAAAAAGCTTTTAATGAAATTGGGGGAATAAATTATTTAACAGAAGTTATTGATTCGGTTGTAACATCGGCTAATTTAGAGTATTACATTAAGATACTTAAAGATGCGATGATCAGGAGAAATGTTATTAATACAGCTACAGATATTGTAACTAGTGCTTATAATGATGAAAATATTACAACGATGTTAGATAATGCCGAGCGAAATATTTTAAATGTTGTAAGAGCTAGGACATCTACAGAGTTTATGCCAATTCATGAAGTGTTACGTCGGGCTCAAGAAAGATTAGAAGAACTGGCAAAGAATAAAAGTGATATAACAGGTATAAGAACAGGTTTTTATGATTTAGATAGAGTGACAGCGGGTCTTCATGGAGGCGAACTTATTATTTTAGCGGCTCGTCCTGGTATGGGAAAAACTGCTTTTGCCCTAAATATTGCTACGAATGCGGCTTTTTCTACTGATAAAGCAATTGCTATATTTAACCTGGAAATGTCTGCGGAAATGCTAGTTAATAGAATGATTGCTAGTGTTGGGGGAATTGATTCTTATAAACTTAATACTGGTAAGTTAGAACATAATGATTGGAAACGATATAATGAGGCCTTAAGTAAGCTTGCGAATACGAATATTTATATTGAAGATAATGCCAGTATTACAGCACCGGAGATTAAAGCTAAATGTAGAAGATTAGCTTCTCAGCCAAACGGCTTAGGATTAGTTGTTATCGATTATTTGCAGCTTGTTACAACCGGTTCTAATCGTGTAGAATCAAGACAAGTAGAAGTATCGGAAATAAGCCGAAGCCTAAAGACAATGGCTTTAGAATTAGATGTTCCTGTTATTGCTTTAGCTCAACTTTCCCGTAGTGTAGATAAAAGAGAAAATAAAGAACCTGCTTTAGTAGACTTAAGAGAATCTGGTTCTTTGGAACAAGATGCGGATTTGGTATTATTTTTAAATCGGAAGGATTATTATGAAGCGAAAAGTGAGAAGAAAGAAAATATTGTACCAATTGATGTTATTATTGCTAAGCATAGAAAAGGTTCAACTGGTTTATACCGATTACTCTTTGAACTTAATATGAGTAACTTTAAAAATTATTTACATACAGAAAATGAAGAAGGAGGATATCATGAATAGTAAAAGTATTATCATGACTATTTTAATTACTCTTATTGGAGGACTTATTTTATTTATTAGTAATATGTCTGATCAAATTTTAGTAAGAGCTAATACAAAATATCAAGTATATCTTAGAGGAGAAAAAATTGGCCTTATTGATGATGATACTGCTTTATATGATTTAATAGATGCTAGTCAAACATCTATTAAAGATGAATATGATGTAGAAAATGTGTATCCACCTACTGATTTAAAATTAGTAGAGGTTAATACCTATGATACTACATCGGATGATATCCATGAAGTATATGATAAAATTGAAGAAGTAGATGATTTTACTTTAAGGGGTTATGTTATTACTGTTAAAGGGGAAGAAGAAGAATATACGATTAATGTATTAGATCAAGAAGTTTTTTCTAATGCAGCGAAAAGAGTCGTAAATGCCTTTTTAGAAGAAGATGAATATGATAATTATATTAATAATAGTCAAGAAGAGATTGTAGAAACTGGTAGAATTATCGAAAATATGTATTTTGAAGAGGATGTAACGATTAAAGAAGCTTATATTAGTGTACATGATAAGATATATACTGATGAAGCAGAATTAAGTCAATTTTTATTATTTGGAAGCAATCCAGATACCGAATATTATACGGTAGAGTTAGGTGATACTATTGCTACTATAGCTGATGATAATCAGTTGAACGTGGATGAATTTTTAATTGCTAATCCTAATTATAAATCAGAAGATACTATTTTAAGAGTTGGGGATGAAGTTAATGTTACTTTGATTGATCCTCAAATAACTTTTGTTTATGAACTATATGAAGTATCAGATGAAGTAGTATATTATGAAAGAGAAACGGTACGAGATAATTCGAAACCAGTAGGATATTCTGAGGTTACGACAGCTGGACGAAATGGTATTGAAAGATATCGAGAAACTTATACAGTTACGAATGGGGTACGTAGTCAAGAAGCAGATGTTGAATTATTGGCAACGATTCAAGAAGTTCAAAATCAAATTACAACGGTTGGACCTAGTAGAGGTGGTAGTACTAGTGATTACCGAGATCCGGTTAATTTAAATGGTGCTTGGGCTTGGCCTACTAATAGAGGATATGTTATTACAAGTTATCGTGGTTGGCGTTGGGGTCGTATGCATCAAGGCATCGATATTTCGGGAGCTGGTAATTTTGGCTCTTCTATATATGCGGCAGCAGGTGGTACGGTTACATATGTAAATAATACTTGTCCATCTCAAGGTAGAGGTTATGGAGACTCTTGTGGTGGAGCGATGGGTAATGAAGTGGTTATCGATCATGGAAATGGTTATGTTACTAGATATGGACACTTACATCAAACGGTTTTAGTTAGGGTTGGTCAAACTGTATCTAGAGGAGATCGAATTGGTTATATGGGTAATAGTGGTTCATCTACGGGAGCTCATTTACACTTTGAAGTATTATATAATGGCAGCAATATAAATCCTCTTGGTATATATCAATAATGAAAGTATGTGTTTTAGCTAGTGGTTCAGGGGGAAATTCCACTTATATAGAGACAAGTAATTATAAAATTTTAATTGATATAGGAAAGAATAGGAAATATATTGTTCAGAAATTAGAAAGTATTGGAGTAAATCCCGAAGATATTAATTATATATTTATTAGCCATTTACATGATGACCATATATCGGCATTAAAAACATTTATTAAAAAATACCACCCAACTATTGTCATTTCGAAAGAAATGTTTCAAGAATTAGATGATATTCATAATTATGAGCATGTTCTCATTTATGAAGATGAAGTAATATTAGATCAATTACAAGTAAGATGTATTCATTCGAGTCATGATGCTACTGATTCCAGAAATTTTATTTTTGAAAGTGATGGAGCTAGTGTAGTTTATGTTACGGATACTGGCTATGTAAATCATAAGAATTTTAAATATTTACAAAATAAAGATATATATTTATTTGAAAGTAATCATGATATTGAAAAATTACAACATGGGCCATACCCAGATTGGTTAAAGAAAAGAGTTTTATCAGATTATGGCCATTTATCTAATAATGCATGTAGTCTTTATTTAACGAAACTTATTGGAAATAAAACGAAAAAGATTTATTTAATGCACTTATCAGAAAAAAATAATACGGAAGAGTTAGCTTTAAAAGAGATTAATCATATTTTTGATACATATAATATTCCATTTCGGAATATTACATGTGCTAAACCTGATGAGGCAAGTGAAGTGATTCAAGTATGATTAAAATTATTTGCCTAGGGAAATTAAAAGAAAATTATTTAAAAGAAATGGTTTTAGACTATACTAAGCGAATTCGTAAGTATCATAAAATGGAAATCATTGAGTTAAAAGATGAAGAAGGATTAGATGTGGAAGCGAAAAATATTTTAAAACATATCGATGCGAAAGATTATGTGATAACTTTAGAAATAAAAGGAAAAAACTTGGATAGTCTAGAACTTGCGGAAGTAATTAGAAATACTTTTATAAATTATAGTACTATTGTCTTTGTTATTGGTTCATCGATGGGACTTAGTAATGAAGTTAGTTTAAGAAGTAATTTGAAATTATCTTTTTCTTCTTTAACTTTTCCTCATGGACTTTTTCGGGGAATGCTATTAGAACAAATTTATCGAGCTTTTAAAATTAATAATAATGAAAATTATCATAAATAAAAAAGAGGTAGTGTAGGATGATTGGAAATGATTGGGATGACAAGTTAAAAATTATTTGGGAGAGTCCGGGTTTTAAAAAGTTTTATCATGTGGTGGAAGAAGAGTATAAACATCATACTGTCTTTCCACCAAAAGATCATATTTTTGAAGCTTTAAAATTAACTAGTTATAAAGATACAAGAGTAGTAATAGTTGGGCAAGACCCATATCATGGAGTAGGGGAAGCTCATGGACTTTCTTTTTCCGTTCAAAAAGGAATTCCTATTCCACCATCTCTGCAAAATATTTATAAGGAGCTTCAGGATGATTTAGGAATTCCACCAGCCCATACGGGTGATTTAACTAATTGGGCACGTGAGGGTGTACTCATGCTTAATGCGGTTTTAACAGTTATTAAAGATACTCCGGCAAGTCATAGGAAACTTGGTTGGGAGCGATTAACTGATTATATTATTCGACTTTTAAATGAGAAAGAGGAACCAGTAGTATTTATTTTATGGGGAAATTTTGCTAAAGAAAAAGCAAAATATATAACTAATCCCAAACATTTAATATTAACTAGTCCTCATCCTTCTCCTTTTGCAGCTCGTTATGGATTTTTTGGTTCTAAACCATTTAGTAAAACGAATGAATTTTTAAGAAGAAATGGGTTAAAAGAAATTGATTGGCGGGTAGAAAAATAGACGACTTACATTTTGAAGTCGTCTATTATTTCGTCATCCATATCTTTTCCATCAAAGAATAGTTTTATTTTAAAACCATGAATTTTAGCAATGATATTGGTTGGGAATTTTCTTACAATGGCATTTTCTTCACTAGTATTTTTATTATAATAATTTTTAGCAGCCGTAAGTTTTTCATCTATTCTTTTGATCGTCTCGATTTCGCTATTTATTTCTTCATCATTATTTAGTTTTAAATCGTCCATCATTTTTAAAATAAGCGTATATCCTTCATTTAATTTACGGTCCATATCAAAATTAGTCATATTGGTATCTTTTAATTTTTCATATTCTTTAAAATAATTTTTATTATTATCCATATGCTTTTTTAAATGATTGCTTACACGCATTAAAATATCATATTTATTTCTTAATGATTCATCAATAATACTTTCTGCTTCATGAATTTTGGTTTTTAAATCATTTAAAGTATTAAAAGATACGGCATAATAAATACCAATTAAACAAATAATAATGACAATAATTAAAAAAATTGATAACCACAACATATTCTTCACCATAAAAATTATAACAATTTTTTGGGTTTTTTTAAAGAGTTTTGGGTAAAAAAGAATGAATTTTGTGAATGTTTGGAAAACGGGCGCAATTTCCATTTAAAATTGATAGTCAAAAAATTATAGTTTGATATAATGTTGTTCAAGAAAGGAGAAAAAATAAATGAAGATTGGTGAGAAAATAAGTGAACTTAGAAAGAAAAACAATTTAACTCAAGAAGAGTTAGCCGAAAAATTAAATGTTACTAGACAAACTATAAGTAAATGGGAGTTAGGAGAGACTTCACCTAGTTTGGATGATGCTGCGACTTTAGCTTCTATTTTTCAGGTAAGTCTAGATACATTAGTAGGGAAAGATAATGTTTTGGAGGAAAAAATGAGTAATGTGGAACGTTTAGCGGGTATTATTATTAAAATATTGAAAGTTATTGGGGTATTAATTATTATATATTTTGTGTTTTTAGTCGTAGCTGTTTTAGCTTTTAATTTTTTAAGAAGTGAAAATGTTGTAGAAGTAAGTAGTAGTATTACTTGTCAGATGAATGATAAGAGCGAAACATATCAGGTGATGAGTAAAGATGATGAAATTATAGTTAGTAAAAATGCTTATGATATAATAGATGTAAGTTCTTTTCAAGATAGTGATGAAGTATTGAATGCGATTATAAATTATTATGAAGCAAATAGTGGAAGTTGCAATTGACAAGTTGAAATAAAACTTGTTTTTTGTTATCATTATGCAGGTGATAGAATTGGAAATAGAAAAAATTGTGGTAGGAGATTTAAGATGTAATTGCTACATTGTAAAAAAGAATCATAAATGTCTTATTATTGATCCCGGAGATAATGCTCTTGAGATTAAGAATGCTTGTCAAGATTACCAGTGTGAAGAAATATTAGTAACACATCATCATTTTGATCATGTGGGAGCTTTAAAAGAATTAGAGGAGTTTTATCATGTTAGGCATAATGAATTTTTAAGAAAAACATTTCAGTATGAAGTAATAAAAACTCCAGGGCATGCGAGTGATTGTCTAACTTTTTATTTTCGAGATGAAAAAGTAATGTTTACTGGTGACTTTTTGTTTTATCACACAATTGGTAGATGTGATCTTGAAACATCAAATATACTAGATATGAAAAAGAGTTTAGCGAAAATAAGAGAGTATGATGATGATATTCTAATTTACCCGGGACATGGTAGAAATAGTATTCTTGGTGAAGAAAAAAAGTATTTTGATAATTATTTTTAATCAAATAAAAACGCTCTAGCTAGAACGTTTTTTCCGAATAATCATGACTATAGTTAATTCTTTCTTCAAAAGTGACATAGTCTAAATAGATCATTCTGAGTAAATACCAATCTCCCGTTTTAGGATCACTCATAATTAAATGATCCCTGCCAGCCTCTTCAATGACGCCATCATAAACTTTATCTCGCCATTCTGTGGAATCAGGATAAGAAAAATAGGCTTTTACTTTTTTTCCTTTGTTAAGTCTTAAGATATTTTCAATATAACTTTGTTCCATAGGAAGAGATTCTATATAACTATAATTTCCTGGGGGACTAGTCATATTGGTATTAGTATTGGTATTATTGGTTGGAAAAGTTGGATTTCCAAAAAAATTACCGTTCACAAATTTCACCTCAATTTAATATATGTAAACTAGGATTTATTTATGTTGACTTTTATTCTTTAAAAATATATTATTATTTTAGAGGTTATTATGAAAGATATATTTATTGGATTAGTTATTATAGCAGTGGCGTTTTTGGTTATTGATTTTATTTATACAGAAAAGAATACTTGTGTCGTACAAGAATGTAGTGGGTGTGCGATAGAGGAAGCTAAATGTGGTTTTATTAAAAATCAATTTGATATTAATATTAATTTGTTTGGGCGTTATTGGTAAGTATTTTGCTACTTGACTTTTTAATGAATTATCGATATTATTTTAAATAGAAAGATAGGGATAATATGGATATACCAAAAATATTAAAGACAGTTTTAGATAAGAATCGTATTCCAAGATTAGTACTCATGATTTTGGGAACTTTTTTGCTTGGATTAAATTATAATGTGTTTTTAAAGCCTAATGATTTGATTGTTGGAGGAACAACTAGTTTAGCCATTATTTTTAATGATTTATTTGGATGGAATGATCAAATATTTATTTATGTAACAGCGATACTGTTAATTGTTATTAGTTTTATTTTTTTGGGAAAAGATAAGACAATGAAAAGTATTTTTGGAAGTATTTTATATCCCGTCATGATTACTTTAACAGCTCCGTTAGGAGAGTTTTTAGCTACAAAGTTTGTTTTTGATGATATTATTACGACTGTTTTTTTTACAAGTATTTTATATGGGGTAGCTTATGGAATAGTATATAAAATGGAGTATACTACAGGTGGTAGTGATATTATTATGCAAATTGTATGTAAGTATATGCATATGCCGGAGGGACAAGCGACAATACTTAGTAATGTATTCATTATTTTGTTTGGTGGTATTGTTTTTGGAATACCTAAAGTAGTATATGGAATTATTATTTTATATGTATCTAGTCTTATTGTGGATAAAATGATTATTGGTATATCTGAAAGTAAAATGTTTATTATAAATACTAGTAAAATAGATGAAATAGAAAATGTTATTATTCATGATTTAAAACTGGGAGTTACAAGAATTAAGGCTCAAGGGGGATATACGAATAAGAAACAAGATGTCTTATTATGTGTTGTTCCTAATCGAGATTACTATACTTTTAAACAAATTATTTTAGAGTTAGATAAAGATGCTTTCTTTATTATTAATGATTGTTATGATATTGAAGGCGGTACAACGAAAAGTAAAGAAAGAGGATTAAATATTTTTTATTAGGGTGATACGGTGAAATTTTATAATGTAGATATTGACGAAGCTTTAGAAAAAACGGATACGAGTAAAGAGGGAATTACTTTTGAGGAAGCTAAAAAAAGATTAGAAAAAGATGGACCTAATAAACTAAAGGATGCTAAAAAAGATTCAAAAATTGTGATGTTTTTAGGACAATTTAAAAATTTGATGATTGTTGTTCTTTTTATGGCAGCGATTGTTTCTTTTATTATTGCTTATCAAAATGGAGAATCTTATTTAGATAGTATTATCATTTTATTAATTGTTTTTATTAATGCTTTTTTAGGGTTTTTAGAGGAATTGAAAGCAGATCAAGCTATTTCAGCTTTAAAGAAAATGCAGACAACTAAGGTGAGAGTAAAAAGACAGAGAGAAGTCCTTTATATTAATAGTGAGGATTTAGTAAGAGGAGACATTGTATTATTAGAAGCGGGAGATAGGGTAGCAGCAGATGCTAGATTAATAGAAGTTCATTCTTTAAAAGTAGATGAGGCGGCACTTACGGGAGAGTCGGATGCTGTAGTAAAAGATGTAAAAGTAATCGATAAAGAAGTAACTTTACATGAGCGTAGTAATATGGTTTTTGCTGGTACAAATGTCGTATATGGAAAAGGACAGTGTGTGGTAGTTGCTACTGGTATGAATACAGAAATTGGACTTATTGCAGAAAGTTTAGGTAATACAAAAGTAGAATTAACACCATTACAGAAGAAGATTAATGGTATTAGTAAAGTTTTAACTATTATTATTTCGATTGTTATTTTAGCAATGTTTATTGTTTGTAGACTTAAAGATATGCCTCTAACAGAAGCATTACTTCTTGCGATATCACTGGCTGTTGCGGCTATACCAGAGGGACTTCCGGCTGTTATTACAGTTATTCTTTCTTTAGGTATGAATATTTTAGCAAAAAAGAAGGCTATTGTAAGAAAAATGACAAGTGTAGAAACACTTGGAAGTACAGAAGTTATTTGTACAGATAAAACGGGAACGATTACCCAAAATAAAATGGAATTAAAAGAATTATATTTTAATCATACAACTTATGATAGTAATTATAAGATGGAAGAAAATATGTTTTACTATAATTTAGCTTTAAATAATGATGTATCTTTAAATGAAGATACATTTTTAGGGGATCCAATGGAAGTAGCAGTCTTGAATTATTTAAAGAAAACGACAGATCCTATGGTTATCAAAGAAAAATATCCACGAATCAACGAGATTCCTTTTGATTCAGAGCGAAAAATGATGTCGGTTATGTGTCCTATAAATGGAGAAAATTACTTGTTTACTAAGGGTAGTTTTGATTCGGTAATTTCTCTTTGTACGAAAATAGAGATGAATGGAGAAATAAAAGATTTAACTCCTCTTTTGAAGCAAGAATTAATGGAGGCAGAACAAGCTAAATCTAATCAAGCTTTGCGTCTTCTTGCTTATGCTTATAAAAAAATGGATAATGAAAACATAATGGAAAGTGATCTTGTTTTTCAAGGACTTATTGGGGTAATTGATCCTCCACGTAGTGATGTGAAAGAGGCTATTAGTTTATGTAAGAGGGCACATATTATACCAGTTATGATTACAGGAGATTCGTTAAATACGGCTAAAGCTATAGCGCGGGAAGTAGGTATTTTAAATGATGATAGTGAAGCTATTAGCGGGAAGGAATTAGACAAATTAAGTGAAGAAGAACTATATCAAAATGTTTTAAAATATAGAGTGTATGCTAGAGTTAGTCCGATGAATAAACTAAATATCGTTAATGCATGGAAGAAGCATGGTAAAGTAGTTGCTATGACTGGTGATGGGGTAAATGATGCACCGGCGATTAAAGCTAGTGATATAGGTATTGGTATGGGTATTACAGGTACAGAAGTTAGTAAAAGTGTTGCCGATATTGTTTTAGTGGATGATAGTTTTTCAACTATTGTTACAGCTGTAAAAGAAGGAAGAAGAATATTTGATAATATCAGGAATGTTATTACTTATTTGTTAATTGGCAATATTACAGAAGTTATTACGGTATTTGTAGGATTAATATTTGGTTATACAATCTTTTTTCCTATTCAGTTATTATTTATTAATTTAATTACGGATTCTATTCCAGCAATTGCTCTTGCTTTTGAGGATGCCTCAGAAGATATTATGAATAGAGAAGTGCGAAAGAAGGATAGTTCCTTTTTTACTCCATTTTTAATTAGCAAGATTTTGGTTTCTTCTATTTTAAAAAGTATAGCTATTCTTTTTGTTTACTTTTTAAATAATTATCTTTTTGGAGTAGAAGTGGCAGGTACAACGGCTTTCCTTTGCTTGATGATTTTAGAACTTTGTTTTGCTTATTCTTGTAAAAATGTTAAAAAACCGGTGGTTAATAAAATGATATTTGATAATTCTAAACTTAATTATTGTATTTTGGGATTAATGGTTGTGGCGGCATTTATTTTCTTAACACCTTTAAAGTCTATTTTTGGACTTACTAGTATTACTTTTATGCAATTTTTATATTGTATAGTTATAATTATTGTGATGGTTGTAATTGATGAATTATTAAAGGTGCGATTATCGAGAATATTTAAAGATTAAAGGACAGTTATGCTGTTCCTTTTCTGCTCAAAATAACAATATTTGCGCCTATTATACTATGAAAGAGTATCAAACTGTTTACAAATATTTTAAAGTATGATATAAAAGTTTTGGAGTGTAGGACTAATAGAAGGAGTCCTATGAAAGAACAAGAATATTTTAGTCAAAATATACATTTTTATATTGATATTATTGTCGATAAATATGGTGATGATTATAATTCTGATAAATTAAGGAAGTTTAGACAATTTTATCTATGTTTTTCGAAATGCGCTCCAGTGGCGCGTATTTTGAATTGATCACGTTATTGTTTGTTACCGTTTATTAAAGATGAAAATAAAAGAAATTTTATCTAAATCTGTGTATAAAAAATAATTTATCGAAAAGAGAACTTATTCAGGTAATAAATAAGCATCTTATGAAGATTGGTAGATAAGCTGGATAAAATAGATATTATATCTCGAAAGCAATCTATAACAACAGATTTATTTAACTTTTGAGAAAGGTGTTACACTGTCGCACCTATTTAAAGCAAATCTTTTTATTGGATTATATATAAAGTAGAAGCTTTGTTAAAGATTATTGTATTATAGTAGCATTATTACGAAAGAAAATGATGAATTTATTATTAATTTTGTAAGACAAGATGATATTATTCCTCTTAACTATGAACTTGAAAAAGCATAATTAATTAGTGATTTAGGTATTTGGGACTATCTATTTTACCAAGAAGATAGTCAGCAGAAATATTGTATTTTTTGCATATATCATAAAGAAAAGGAGTAGCAATGGGTTTATTTCTTTTTTCATAATCTCCTATGGTTGATGGTGCTACATTAATTGCTTTTGCTAGTTCTTTTTGTGTTAATTTTTGCTCTTTTCTTAATTCTTTTAATCGTAACTGTTGCAAGTTATAATTAATTTCTTGTTGAATATTTTGATAACTTTTATTATTTGTAAAATTAAAAAGATAGTCTATAGAGCAATTAAAGTAATTAGCTAATATATTTAAATATTTTATAGGTATAAGGGTATTTTCACGTTCAAAATTACCATATACTTCTTTGGAAAATTGTAAATAATTTGATAATTCATATTGTTTTATATTTTGTTCTTCTCGTAATTCTTTTAATCTTTTAGAATAGATCATATAATCACCAAAATAATTTTCTCATAAAAATATTTATCACTAATTTTTCCAACGTAATAACGTATTTTTTCTTGACTTTTAGTCTAGCTCAATTTATAATTTAACTATAAGGTGGAAAATTCATTATAAGATATTATTATGTTGTTTTAAATGAAGTTCTACTTATGTAAAGGAAGAGTAGGAAATGAAAAGAGTTTTAGAGAAATTAAAAAATAAGAAAGTACTAGCATTATATTTAGTAGGAGTATTACTATTATCTACAGGACTTTCTTATGCGTTTTTTGTTGCAACATCAAATACTACAGGTAATGGTAGTATAAGTAGTGTGGATACAGCAACAATATCATCAGAAGGAATCGCTGGAGATGGCAATATTAGTTTTAGTGAAGCTGATATATATCCCGGACATACAGCCATAGCTAGTATAAAAGTAACAGGAACAGGAGAAAATACACCCTTACTTTATAATGTAATATTTGAGGGAACCAATACTTTTACGACACCTATAAACTATACTATCTATAAAATAGAT
>DVJF01000064.1 GCA_018716965.1 Candidatus Caccenecus avistercoris
GTGGCTTGATAACCTAATTCAAGATTCTATAATGTGAACTTTTTCAAGATTGATTAAGAAAAAACACTAGGTAATATAATGATTCTAGTGTTTTTAGTTCACATTTTATATAAGTTCACATTATTAGTATAATGTGAAAGTTCACATTATATTGATATTTTGCTTTTTAATATTAAACTTAACTGTTATGTGTGTGTAGAGTTAAAAATGCGTAAACTAAAGAAAGAAGATAAAGCTCAAGTAGAATATTATATGAAATTAGTGGATCAAGAGCTAAAAGAAATACACCATAATCATACGATTGGAATAATTATTACAAAAGAAAGTGATGAATTTATAGTTAATTTTGTGCATCAGGATGATATTGTTCCTCTTAGTTATGAGCTAAGTCATATATAAAAATAGCTTGTAGACTTTATTTGTGTAATTTGATAAAATAGTATTGGTGTTAAATATGAAAAAAGAAAACATACGTAATTTTTCAATTATAGCTCATATTGATCATGGAAAAAGTACTTTGGCTGATCGTATTTTAGAATATACGGGGGCTATAGATAAAAGAGAAATGAAAGCTCAAGTATTAGATAACATGGACTTAGAGCGAGAGCGGGGAATCACTATTAAACTTAATGCGGTAGAGCTTCATACTACATATATGGGTGAAGAATACACTTTAAATTTAATTGATACACCGGGACATGTGGATTTTTCTTATGAAGTATCTCGTAGTCTAGCTGCTTGTGAAGGAGCGATATTGGTAGTAGATGCTGCTCAGGGAATTGAAGCACAAACTATTGCTAATTTATATCTTGCCTTAGAACAAAATTTAACTATTATACCGGTAATAAATAAGATTGATTTGCCTAATGCGGATATTCCTAAGGTTACGGAAGAGTTAAAAAGAGTATTTGGTTTTAAGGAAGAAGAAATTGTCTTATGTAGTGGGAAAACGGGTGCTGGAGTACCAGAGTTAATTGAAGCGATTATTAAGAGAATACAGCCACCGAAAGTAGTAAATGGTGCTAAGACTAGAGCTTTAATTTTTGATAGTAGATATGATGCTTATCGCGGGGTTATTGCTTTAGTTAAAGTAGTAGATGGTGCACTACATGTTAAAGATCATATTAAATTAATGCAAAGTAATTCGGATTTTGAAATTGTGGAATTAGGTGTTTCTACTCCTAGGGAAGAAAAAAGAGGAGAGTTAACAGTTGGAGAAGTTGGGTTTGTTTGTGCTAGTATTAAAGATATATCTAAAGTTCAAGTAGGAGATACTATTACTGATTTTATGGATCCAGCTAGTGATGCTATTCATGGATATAAGCCGATGAAACCAATGGTTTATTCTGGTTTGTTTCCCGTAGAACCAAATAGGTTTGAAGACTTAAAAGAAGCATTAAATAAGTTGAAACTTAATGATGCAGCCTTAAGTTTTGAAGCTGAGACCAGTGATGCTTTAGGTTTTGGCTTTCGAACAGGATTTTTAGGATTACTGCATATGGATGTTATCATGACACGTATATCTAGAGAATTTGGTATTGATATTATTGCTACTAGTCCTAGTGTAATCTATCAAATAAAACTTAGTAGTGGTGAGATAATAGAAATTGATTCGCCTAATAAAATGCCAGATCGTGGTAATATTGTGTGGATTAAAGAACCATTTATTTATACTAATATAATTGCTCCTAGTGAATATATTGGATCTATTATGGAATTATGCCAAAATAAAAGAGGTAAGTATCGAAGTATGGATTATATAGATGAAGCGCGGGTTAATATTCATTATAATATTCCGTTATCAGAAATAGTTTATGATTTTTTTGATAAATTAAAAAGTTACACGAAAGGATATGCTTCTTTTGATTATGAAATATCTGGTTATGAAGAATCTGATTTGGTTAAAATGGATATTTTGTTAAATGGTAAGCCGGTGGATGCTTTAAGTGTTATTGTCCATAAAGATTTTGCTTATGAACGAGGAAGAAAAATCGTTAAAAAGTTAAGAGAATTAATTCCTAGACAGATGTTTGAACTACCAGTGCAAGCTAGTATTGGTTCAAAAGTAATTGCAAGAGAAACCATCAGTGCGATGCGTAAAAATGTTTTGGCTAAATGTTATGGTGGAGATGTATCTCGGAAAAGGAAGCTTTTAGAGCGTCAAAAAGAGGGAAAGAAAAAAATGAAGATGATTGGATCAGTTGAAGTGCCACAAGAAGCATTTTTAGCAGTATTAAGTGGGGAGGATGAATAATGGATAAAATGTATACGTTAGATGATATTAACTCACAAGCAATTGTTAAGATTGCTAAACACTTTTTAGAAAGTGGTTTATCCCTTAGAAAGTTTTGTGATGCTTATGGTAGTTTTTCTTATATAACATTACGAGAAAAATTTTTAACTGTACTTCCTTTCGTCAATAAAGAAGTTGCATTACTGGTACAAGAAAAGTTGGAGAAGAAAAGACCTAAAAAGGTGGAAGAAGATAAGGAAGCACAGGAAAGAGTATTGAAGGCTATTTCTTTGTTGTTAGAACAAGATATGACGATTTCCCAAATAGCGTTAGAACTAAATTCAACTGAAATGACTATTTACCGGGATTTAACAGTTCGTCTAAAACAATTACCAATTAGTAATGAGATAAAAAAAGAAGTGCTGATGCGCTTAAGAGAGCATAGTTTAAATAATTTAATTCCTAAAGGACGTTGATAGTTATGGAGAAAATTAAAGCGGTTTATATTCATATTCCTTTTTGTAATAGTATTTGTTCTTATTGTGATTTTTGTAAAGTTGTTTACAATCATGAGTGGGTTGAACCTTATTTAAAAAGATTAGAAGAAGAAATTGATAATTCTTATATGGGCGAAGAAATTGAGACTTTATATATTGGGGGTGGAACTCCTAGTTGCCTAAATTCAAGTGAGTTAGAGCACTTATTTCAAATATTAGCTAAATTTAGAAAGGCTCATGATATAGAGTTTACTTTTGAATGCAATTTAAATGATATTGAAGAAGAAAAATTTACTTTTTTATATAATCATGGAGTAAATCGGCTTAGTATTGGTATTGAATCTTTTGATAAAGAAAAACTGGAATTTATGAAGCGAGAAAGTGATTTTAAGGATGCTCAAAAAAAGATGGCTTTGTTACGTAAAATAGGATTCTCTAATATTAATGTCGATTTAATGTATGCCATACCTAATGAGACAGTAAAAGTTTTAAAGAAGGATTTAAAAAAGTTTCTTAGATTAAAACCAGAACATATTAGTACTTATAGTTTGATTATTGAGAAAAATACACTAGTTGGTTTAAATAAAATTAAGCCGATTGAAGAAGAGCGAGATTTTAAATTGTATGAAATTATTTGCAAGACTTTAAAGAAAAAAGGATATATTCATTATGAGGTATCTAACTTTGCTAAAAAGGGCTTTGCATCACGTCATAATTTAACTTATTGGGATAATTCTGAATATTACGGTTTTGGTGTAGGAGCTAGTGGTTTTGTGGAAGCAATAAGATATGAAAATACTAAGAGTTTAACAGAATATTTAAAAGGAAATTTTGTTAGTAGCAAATCTTTAATGAGTAAAGTGGATAATATGGAAAATGAACTTATTTTAGGATTACGTAAGTTAGAAGGGATTAGTTTAGAAAAGTTTTTTGATAAGTTTGAAGAAAACATGCAAAATATTTTTCCGATTAAGCCTTTGGTAAAAAGTGGAGATTTGATTTATAAAGATGGGTATATTTATATTAATCCTAAAAAATTGTATGTTATGAATGAAATTTTACTTAAACTGATATAAGAAAGCATAAAACTTTCTTTTTTTGTTCACACTAATTTTAGGTGGAAGTTATGCTTAAAGATTTAAAAATATTAAATGGTGAGTTATCTTTGAAATTCGATCCATTAAATACGAGATATACGGTAAATATGACGACCGAGGATACTAAGCTAGAATTAGAATACGAAATAGATGAAGACGATGAAATATCTATTTTCGGGAATTCGTTAGATGGACAAGATGATTTAGTAGTTATTAGTGTTTATAATGATGAAGATATGATGAGTTATTATTTAGAGATTAATCCTTTAGAAAGTGAAAATGTTAATATGGAACAAGATTATTTTGCTTCTTTGGAAGTAGATAGTAATAAAGAAATACCTGGATATGTTGCCCCTTTAATTGCAGGTGTTTGTTTTCTTATTATTTTATTCTTTTTTGCAATTTTATTTAAAAAAAGAAAAATTACTAAATAGGTTAATTTCACCGTCCAAATAGTTTAAATTCACTGATGAAATTAGTTAATTTTATTAGTGAAACCATTAAAATTAGTGATTTGCAATGTTTATCCTCTTTTGCTACAATTAGCGCGGAAAGGAGGAATGTCATGGAAGATATTTTAATTTATTTAAAAAAATATTGGAAAGAAATTATAGTGGGAATTTTCATTTGTATTAGTATTACTTTATCGTGTTATAGTATTTTTTATAAATCTAGCGATGAAGATAAGATGATGGTGGCAAAGGAAGATGAAACTATAGTAAATGAAGAAGAGGAGGTATTAGAAGAGCCAACTTATTTTTATGTTGATGTTAAGGGTGCGGTTGTTACTCCTGGCGTTTATAAAATTGAAGATGGGGCGATTATTCAAGATGTTATTAATTTAGCAGGGGGATTCTTGGCAGATGCTTATCAAGACGGAATTAATTTAAGTCAAAAAGTAAGTGATGGAATGGTTGTTTATGTTTATACCACAAAAGAAGTAGAAAAAAATTCTAAGACAACTTCATCTGGTAATAATACGTCTACTAATGGTGGTGCTTCTTATGATGCTAGCTATAATATTCAAGATTGGGTACTAAAGAAAGAAAGTGTTATTACAAATGATGCTAATATATCTAGTGAGGGTAATAGCGGTAATAATTCTGTAGCTGAAGAAAATAAGATTATTAATATTAATACGGCTAATCAAAGTGAACTTACAACTTTATCAGGAATAGGAGATGCGAAGGCACAAGCAATTATAGATTATCGAAATACCAATGGCTATTTTAAAAGTATAGAAGACATTAAAAATGTAAGTGGAATTGGCGATGTCATTTTTGCAAAAATTAAAGATTATATTACAGTCTAAGCATTTTATTTTCATAAGTCTCTTTTTTGCTCTTTTATATATTTTTATTGGGACAAAGCTAATTACTTATGATACAAATTTATCAGAAAATACCCACGTTTTGACAGGGAATGTTGTATCTTATACGATTGATGGGAATAAGCTTAGCATGTTAATTAAGGCCAGTGAAAAAGTTCAAGTTACGTATTATATCAATTCCATAGAAGAAAAAGATTATTTGCAAAAAGAGTTACTTATTGGGGAAGAAGTTATTTTAGAAGGGGATATTACAAAACCTTATCAAAATACGATTCCTAATACTTTTAATTATCAAAGATATTTATATAATAATCGTATTTATGTAACTTTTTCAGCTGATAAAATAACTTTAACAGGAAAAACTAGTTTTTTAAATAGAATTAAAAGTAATGTTATGAAGCGAATTGATGAGACGGGTAGTTCCAAAGCTTATTTGTATGCTTTGATATTGGGGGAAATTGATTATATAGATAGTGATGTTTATCAGGATTATCAAAAAAATGGAACTACCCATCTTTTTGCTGTGTCTGGTATGCATATTAGTGCTTTAGTTTTATTTTTAACATCTTTTTTTCGGAAGATCCATCTATCTGAAGTATTAACAAATATTATTATTATTTTATTTTTGTTTTTTTATATGTTTTTAATAGGATTTACACCGTCTGTTATTAGAGGTGCTTTATTATTTATATTTTTGTTAATAAATAAAAAACTGAAGCTTAATTTAAAAACAGTGAATGTTTTATATATTCTTTTTTTATTACTTATTATTATTAATCCTTTTTATATTTATAATTTAGGGTTTATCTATTCTTTTGTTACTTCTTTTGGGCTTATCTTGTTTAGTAAGAAAATTAAAGGAAATTATTTTCAAAAATTAATACAGGTGAGTGCAATTGCTTTTTTATTTAGTTTTCCTATTACTATTTATAATTTTTATGAAATTAATTTACTTACGATTATTAATAATGTCATTATTGTACCATTTGTAACTGCTCTTTTGTTTCCATTTACATTAATAACTTTCTTATTACCTTTTTTAGATCCATTATTAAATGTGGGAATAGAACTTTTAGAATGGATTAGTCAATTCTTAAATTACTTACAAATCAATTTAGTTGTACCTAAAGTTAATTTTATTTTTTTCTTTTTATATTATATAGGTGTCTATTTTATTTATAAGGGAAAATTTAAAATGATTTTTTATTTAATCTTTTTGGTTATTGGGTTTAAAATACTTCCTTATTTAAATCCTAATACTTATGTTTATTTCTTAGATGTAGGGCAAGGGGATTCTACTTTAATTGTGGGAAGCCATATGAGTTATGCTATGTTAATAGATACAGGTGGGAAAATTAAATTTGAACAAGAAGATTGGGAAGTACGTAATAAAGAGTATGATGGTGCTAGTAATATTATTACGTTTTTAAAAAGCTTAGGTATAACCAAACTTGATTTATTAGTTGGTACTCATGGTGATGCTGATCATTTAGGGGAAGCTATAAACTTGGTTAATAATTTTGTTGTTGATAAAGTAGTGTTTAATAAAGGATCTTATAATGATTTAGAAAAAAGCTTAATTCAAGTATTAGAAAAGAAGAATATCCCTTATTTTCAAAATTTATCGGAAATAAATTTAGGAAATAATAAATTTTATTTCTTAAATGATAAAGAATTTGGTGATGAGAATAATAATTCAATTGTTATGTATGCAGACTTTGAAGGAATTAAATTTTTATTTATGGGAGATGCCGGAATAGAAGTTGAAAAGCATTTACTAGAAAAATATAATTTTTCTGATGTTGATGTATTAAAAGTTGGACATCATGGCAGTAAAACTAGTTCTAGTTTGGAATTTATCAATCATATAAATCCTGCTTATTCTATAATATCGGTAGGTAGGAATAATCGCTATGGGCATCCTAATGTTGAGGTGCTAAATAATTTAGATAATTCTCTTATTTATCGAACTGATTTTAATGGTAGTATTTCTTTTATTCTTAATGAAGAAAATATTTTTATAAAAACATATGAGCCTTAAGGAGGAAGATATATGGATTATTATCAAGAAATAAAAAATAAGATAATTAATAATGAAATATATGTTAGGGTTAAAGATTATTCTAAAGAGCGAAATAGAGTCATAACATATTTTGAAATTGGTAAATTATTATATGATGCTGGTGGTAAATATGGAGAAGCCATTATAAAGAAATATTCAAAAAAGTTACAAGCGGAAGTTGGAGAGAAATATAATAAAAGAGCTTTGTTTAGAATGAGACAGTTTTATATGATTTTTAGTAGAAGTGAAAAAGTGTCGCAATTGGCGACACAATTAACATGGAGTCATTATGTTGAACTGCTACCTTTGAAGGATGAGAATAAAATTTTGTATTACATTCAAGAATGCCTACGTTTTAATTTAACCAGAAATGAATTACGAGAAAAAATAAAAAATCATGAGTATGAAAGAGTTTCTGATGCGGTAAGAACAAATTTAATATGTCAAGACGGAATTGATATTGAGCAGGTAATTAAGAATCCAATTGTTATTAAAAATATTAAAAAATATGAAACCATATCTGAAAAAATATTACAACAATTAATTTTGGAAGATATTCCGGCTTTTTTGAAAGAATTAGGAGTTGGTTTTTCTTTTATAGGAAATGAGTATAAGATAAAGATAGGAGATAGATATAATTATATTGATTTGTTACTTTATAATATTAAATTCAAATGTTATGTAGTAATAGAATTAAAAGTAACTGAACTTAAAAAAGAACATATTGGACAAATTAAAGCATATATGAATTATATTGATAAAAATATGAAAACTATAGACGAGGATAAAACAGTGGGAATCATTATTGTAAAAGAAAGAAAACAAATATGTTATGGAGTATTGTAGTGATGATAGAATTATTGCTAAAGAATATGAATTAGTATAAATTTGGTCAAAATTTAATTTTTAGACTTGTTAAGCTATATATTTTTGGAATTTAATGTTATAATTAGAAAGTGGTATTTATGAAGATAGTATTAATTAACGGTGAGAGTATTTTACTTTGTAATGAAAAAATAAATAGTATTGTAGGAGATAATAAAAATGTAATTTCTTTTGATATGAACGGATGTAGTATGGAAGATGTTCTTTTAGAAGCAGGATATTTTTCCATGTTTGAAGAAGAAAAATTTATTATTATTAGAAATGCTAATTTTTTTGGTAGTGGAAAAGTAAATGAGAAAGATATTGATGCTTTATTAAAGTATTTAGATAATCCTAATCCTTTATCTAGTATGATTTTTATTTGTAATGAAAAAATCGATGCTCGAAAGAAAATTACGAAGAAATTTAAAGAAAAATATGAAATTATATCAATTCCTAATTTAAAATATTATGAAATTGAAAATAAAGTGATGGCTTATATTCAAAAACAACATTATAAAATTGATATGGAAACAGTAAAATATATTGTTGCTAATAGTTTAAATAATTATGATTTAGTAATGGGGGAAGTAGAAAAAATTCTTTTATATTATAGTGAGCCTTGTTTTATTAAAAGACAGGATGTAGAAAATATTATTTCAAGATCGATTAATACAAATAATTTTTTGTTTGTAGATGCGGTTATTGACGGAGATTTAGAACGTAGTTTATCTTTGCTCAAGGATTTAAAAGTAATGAAGGTGGAACCAACTGTTTTGTTATCCTTACTGGCTCGAGATATAAGAATAATGCTACAAATTAAAAATTTATTAGAACAAAATAAAAGAGAGTATGAGATTTTAAATGAACTTAAATTAATGGATTGGCAGTTAGAAAAATATTTAAAAAAAGCGTTTCCTTATAAAAAGAAAGAACTAGAAGAATGGCTTGTGAAATTATGTCGTTTAGACTTAAAAATCAAGAGTGGTAAATTAGATAAATATTATGCTTTAGAATTACTTATTTTAGATATTTGTACATAAAAAGTGGCTATTTTTTCATACCACTTTTTATTTTATCTTTATTTTTAAAATTCATTTTTGCTATTTCATATAGTTTATCAAAACCATATTTTTTTACAATTTCAATACCTATTTCATCCACTTTAGGACCTGCTCCTTTAGGAATATTTACTCCTAATTCTTGGCTTAATTTTTCCATTTCACCTAAAAAGATATAACGTGAAATAATCGATGCAGCTGCAACAGATAAGCATTTATCTTCAGCTTTAGTTGTAAAAGTAATATTTGTAACTTTTTCTTTGGCATCTTTAATATGTTCATAATATTTTTTTGGATATACGAATTGATCAACTACGATTTTTTCGTAAGGATAATTTTTGTTTTTCATATTTACTAACACTTTGTTATGTAATATGGCTTTAATTTTATTCATGTTTAAATTTTCGCTCCAATTTTTATTATAACTAGAGTTTGTTAAAATGTAAGTAGAATAGGGAATTTTTTTGATGATAGCTGGTGCTATTTTTTTAATTTTATCATCCGTTATTTTTTTGGAATCTCGTACGCCTAAATCAATTAGAAAAGAAATATCTTCTTTGGAAACATAGGTTGCTGTTACAACAATCGGCCCAAAGAAGTCTCCTGTACCAACTTCATCAGAACCTATTGTACTTTCATTAAACAAAATACGTTTTTCAGGAGTATTTTTCTTTTCGGTTCCATCTGTATTAATAATACGACCATTTTTAATTCGTTCTTCTTCTATCCAATAACTTGCTTCAATATCAGCGCCGATACCTTGAAACATAACTTTGCCTGATTCGTATAACGTAATAACACAATCATATTCTTTTACTTGAAAAACGGAATAGGGTGGTTTTTTATCAAGCATACGATCTTTATAAAATTCCATCATTAGGGGTTTAATATTATCACTTACTTTAAAAACTATTGTCATTTTTTACACCTCATATATTTATAATATCATATATTGCTTTATTTTTCAAAAATTTTAGTATATAATTAATATAAGGAGTTGATTAAATGACAATAGTAGATGCAGTTGTTATATTGTTTTTACTGTTAGGGGCAGTTTTAGGTTTTAAGAAAGGAGCTATTCGAAGTTTAGTTGGTTTGGTAGGTACAATTGCTGTTGTAGTAATTGCGTATTATTTAAAAAATCCAGTTGCTGATTTGTTATATAATTTTGTACCTTTCTTTGATTTTAGTGGTAACTGGCAAGGATTAGTTACATTAAATATCTTGTTATATGAAAGTATTGCTTATGTTTTAGTTTTTGTAATATTATATGGTTTATTATCATTAATTTTAAGATTAACAGGTATTATAGAAAAGTTCCTTACTATGACTATTATTTTAGGTATCCCATCTAAGATTATTGGAGCAGTTTTAGGATTTTTAGAAGCAGTAGTATTTAGTTTCATTATTTTATTTGTTTTATTACAATTTAATGGTAGTCATACTTTTATTAAAGAAAGTACGGTAGCAATGAGTATTCTTGATAAGACACCATTAATTGGGGCTATGGTAAATGATACTTATGATGCGATAGTAGAAATTAGTGATTTACAAGATAAGTATAAAGATAGTGCTAGTAAAGATGAATATAATGCGGAAATACTTGGTATTATGCTTCGATATCATGTTGTAACACCAGATACAACAAGAAAACTAATTGATAATGGTAAACTGGATTTTGCTGGGGCAGAAGCGGTATTAAATACATTTGAGGAGGAATAGGATATGGTTAAATATTTAGAAAAAGAAAAATTAGAAGATGTAATTAAAGATGGAGTTTGGATTGTTGATTTTTATGCGGATTGGTGTGGACCTTGTAAAATGCTTGGACCAGTTTTAGAGAGTATGGATGCTAATATTTTAAAAATTAACGTTGATTCTCATGAAGATTTAGCTACTCGTTTTGGGGTTATGAGTATTCCTACAATTTGCTTCTTTAAAGATGGCGAATTAAAAGAAAGAGTAGTTGGCTTTAGAAATAAAGATGAATTAGAAAATATTTTAAAAAGCATTTAAAAAAACTGACGAATCAGTTTTTTTTCTTTTTTAAAGCAATAGTGTTTAAGACATTTAGTTTGGCATAGTGTCTACCAATTAAGAAGATTGTTGCGGCGATAAATAGGGGAATAGCAATTAATAAGTTTGCAACAATATCTTTTTGAACAATTAGGGAATATACTACTAAAAAGATACTAAAAGCATAACCTACTAAGCTATAAATCATTAGTCTAAGCAATCTTTTTTGAAAATCACTTTTGGCATATTCTTTCTTATACTCTTGAATAACTTTTTTCTTTTCTTCTTTCTTTAAATTATTAAAATAATAATCACGCATAAAATTTTCACTCCTTATTAATATTTTAACATATAATTTAATAAATGAAAACATTTACAGAAAATAATTTAATTGATATAATGAAAGAGTGATTATTATGGATAAGAAGGAAAAAGTAACTATATCCGAGATTGTTTGGTTATTTGTCATTGGTTGTTTGATTGGTTTTGGCTTAGAAACTGTTTGGCATTTTTTAAAAAATGGTGAATGGATTAATAAGCAGGGATTATTATATGGACCATTTAAGCCTATTTATGGTTTTGGCCTTATTTTTATTGTGCTAGTTATGAATAATTATCGCACCAAAAAGTTTTATCAAAAATTTATTATTGGAGTAATTTTAGGTAGTGCTTTTGAATATTTTGGGAGTCTTTTTCAAGAATATGTATTTGGAACATCGACTTGGAATTATTCGAATTTTAATTTAAATATTGGAGGAAGAATTTATTTGCCATATTGTCTTGCTTGGGGATTAATTGCTGTTTTTTGTGTTGATTTTTTATATCCATTTTTTAAAAAGTTGTTAAAAAAAATAAATCCTCCTTTTTATCAGATTACGACGGTTATAGTAGCTGTATTTATGGTTATTAATATTAGTCTTACGGCTTTAGCTTCTATTCGTTATTCGGATCGGATGAATAATGAAGAAGGAACAAATGCTGTTTTTGAAGTTATAGATGAGTTGTATCCTGATGAATATATGCAAGTGAAATTTCCTAAAATGAAGGTTATTAAAGATAAATAAAAAATGAGTGAGGAGGTGAGTTTATGCTTAAAAGTCAAGAAGAGGAGCGGGCATATTTAGATGTTACTTTAAAAAGGTATGGAGAGTTAAAGAAAGTAACAGAACAAAAATTAAATGATTATCCGAAAATTTATAAGAATAATCCGGCTTTATTAGAAAGTCTTTTGAATCAAAGCTATCATAAACTTGTTATGTTAAATAAAAATATTAATAAACCTTACTTTGCGAGAATTGATTTTAAAGATAAAGATGCCTTAGAAGAATTGGAATGTTATATCGGAAAAGTAGGAGTTAGTGATGAGGATAATAAACTTATAACGGTAGATTGGCGAGCACCAATTGCCTCTTTATATTATGATGCGAATGTAGGTGAAGCAAGTTATGAGGCACCAATAGGTAAAATATTTGGTGATTTATTATTAAAAAGGCAGTATGAAATAGAAGATGGAGTATTAAGAAGTTTTCAAGATATTGATACTGTAGCTAATGACGAATTATTAAAGCCTTATTTGGGTATGAATGCTGATAATCGACTTAAAAATATTGTGGCAACTATTCAAAAAGAGCAAAATGAAATTATTCGAGAAAAACTTTATAAAAATTTAATTGTTCAGGGAGTAGCAGGTTCTGGTAAAACAACTGTAGCTTTACATAGAATTGCTTATTTAGTTTATCATCATCAAGATGAGATAAAGCCATATGAATATTTAGTTATTGGACCTAATCGCTTTTTTGTAAATTATATTTCAGGAGTATTACCAGATTTAGATGTTGAGGAAGTAAGGGAAGGTACTTTAGAAGAAATAGTAGAGGATTTATTGGGGCAAAAATTTACTTTAATTAATGATGAAGAAAAAATTAAAACTTCTTTAGTTAATCCAAAAAAATTATTTGCATCAGAACTTCGAGTAAGCATGATATTTAAGAATGCAATAGATCATTTTTTATATGATTTTTCAGATGGTATTATTCCTAAAGAAGATTTTAAAATAAAAGATTACTTAATTATTCCTCAAAAAATCATAAAAGATATATTTTTAGAGCAGAGATTTGATGAAAATGATGATAGAATACTTTCTAAAAAAATTGATAAGTGCATTTTGTATCTAGGTAATTACATTCGAGATCATGAGAGAGAAATACTAAGTGCAATTGATAAAAATTATTATGATAAAATGAATGAGTTATCTCATGATGAGTTAATTAAAGAACGAAAAAGTGTGTTAGAAGTTAAAAAGGAATTACATAATCGTTGTAAACAAAGCTTGAAAAGATATTTTTATCGAAATATGCCTAAAATACCTTCTCTATATATTGAGTTTTTAAATAATATTGAAAAGTATATTAGTATTCCTGATGAAAGTATGGTAAAGAAGTTTGGAGTTATAGCACAAAATATTCGTAAGAAAAAACTTGATTTTGAAGATCTAGCAGCACTACTTTATTTATATTATCGAATTTATGGAACGGGTATTTATAATACGATTCGTCATGTGGTTATTGATGAAGCACAAGATTTAGGAGAGTTTCATTTTTATGCTTTAAAAAAGCTTATGCCCAATGCAACTTTTAGTATTTTTGGTGATTTAGCCCAAGCTATTTATCCTTATCGGGGGATTGACAGTTGGGAGAGAGTAAAACAAATTGTTTTTGTAAATAACGCTGAACAGAAATATTTAGTTAAAAGTTATCGAACAACAATGGAAATTATGCAATCAGCTAATCATATTACAAAGCATTTAGGTCTTATGGAAGCAAAACCAGTTATTAGACATGGAAGTGCTGTGCAATATTTAAATTTTACTACTAATAATATAGATTTAATTAAGCAAACATTAAATGATTACTTGAGTAAAAACTTTCAAACAATAGCAATAATTTGTAAGGATGAAGAGGAATTAGAAACTATTCATCAATGTTTAAAAGATTATCCTAGAGAAATACATAAAATTACTAATCAATTAACGGAATATGTTGGTGGTATTTGTATTATTACCAGTTATCTTGCTAAAGGATTAGAATTTGATGGAACTATTATTAGTGATGCCTCTTTAAATAGATACGATAGTAATAAAATTATTGATATGAAATTGTTATATGTGGCTATGACAAGAGCTTTGCATGAATGTCAGGTTTTATATCATCAAGATATTACGAGTGCTTTAAAATCAGAGATAAAAAATGGCAAATAAAAAACTCTTAAATATAAGAGTTATTTTTTTATTGGTGATCAGTACGGGATTCGAACCCGTGTATGCTGCCGTGAAAGGGCAGTGTGTTAAGCCGCTTCACCAACTGACCAAAAAAATGGTGGGACTGGGGGGACTTGAACCTCCGACCTCACGCTTATCAGGCGTGCGCTCTAACCAGCTGAGCTACAATCCCATATTTTACAACAACTTCATGGTGTCCCCTTAGGGATTCGAACCCTAGACCCACTGATTAAGAGTCAGTTGCTCTACCAGCTGAGCTAAGGAGACATCAATCAAATGCTATTTAATTATATCATAAATTTTGTAATATGCAAGTCTAATTTTCATTATTTTTTCATTTTTTTGTCACAACAGTTTAATTATTAAGAAAAAAGCTTACTTATTAGCAATAAAGTAAGCATAGTATTCATCAAAAGTGATATTATGTTCATAAATATAAGTGGCTACTTCGACGCCAACATAACGCCAATGCCAAGATTCTTCGGCAAATCCTGTTAATTTTTCGGTATCTTCTTGATAGCGTTGGATAAAACCATATTTATAAGCATTTTCTTTTAGCCAATTATGAGCAGGGGAATCTTTGAAATTAGCGGTTGTTGTATATTCAGTACTAAAAATATCTAAAGATAATCCTGTTTGATGTTCAGAGTATCCCGGACGAGCAGCAATACTATCGGCATAAGTGGTACCTCTTGAATTTTTATATTCATCATAAACGGCTTGTTGCTCTTCAAAGTTGCGATAGCTAGAATTAATAATGAGAGTAATACCGGCTTCTTTCGCTTGATTCCACATATCGATGAAAGCATCATAGACAATACTTCTTATTTGGTGTCCTTCTCCATAATAGTATTGATTACTTATATTAACTAAATCGGTTGGGGCATAGTCGCTATTTAAATGATAATATTTATTAACGAGCATTAAATAATCTTTTTTTGTATCGGTATCAATATCATAATCATAATAAGCATAATCGGTATTTGTATTAACAGTGGCTACTACTTCTCTAGCTGTTAGAGATGTGTTTTCGTTATGATAAGTAGTATAACGATTTAAATTACTTTTGATAAAATAATCATCTTGTAAAAGTTCTAGTAAAAACTCATCTTTTTCGCTGTTAGCTAAGGAAGTTATTTCATCTTCTTCTAAATGATCATTTAAAATATTAATTTCTTCTGTGGTATATCCGGCTTCTAAAAGTTTGTATTCATTTGTTTGCTTATATTGAATACTTTTAAAAACATTTACACCAATAATTATTAAAATAATACCTCCTAAAATGCCGCCTAAAGCTATCCAAGCACTTTTCTTTAGTTTTAATTTAGTTTTTTTCAAAAATATCACCCAATATTATTATACCGAATAATATTATGTTTGACAAATCTAATTTTTCATTGTAATATGTATTTGTAAAGTATTAAGTAAAGGGTGAAGTGCATGAAAAATAATAAACAAATATTAAATTATTGTAAAAACTTTGAAAAAATTGTTAATACTGATTTTGTTGAGGGGGATAATTTATCTGTTCAATTGGTTAAAATATATAAAGATTATATATTTAAAATAGATCTTGCTAATGAAGAGGATGTTAGTAATGCTATAGAAATTGATAAGATTATGGCTAGGTATATTGATGATTATTTATTTCGTAAGACTTTAAAACAAGAACTTTTGCGGGTAAAAGTTAAAAGTTGTGGTGATGTTATTAAGACAATTGTCGAAAGTATTATTGAGATATTTCGGAAAGTGGAATTTGAACAAACTAGGAAGATATATGTTTCAAAATGGATTTAATAAACACAAAACGTGTTTATTTTTTTAAGTGTTTTTGTTATAATTAAAAGGTAGTTTAAGAAAAAGAGTGATAATATGAATTTTTTAGATAAATATAATATTAAAATAACTGATCAAGAATTATTAAAAACAGCTTTAACTCATAGTAGTTATTCTAATGAACATGGAGGTCCTAATTATGAACGTTTAGAGTTTTTGGGAGATGCCGTTTTACAATTAATTACTAGTGAATATTTTTATAAGAAATATGATTATCAAGAAGGAGAATTATCTAAGATACGAGCTAGTTTTGTTTGTGAAGAAGCATTAGCGCAATATGCTAAAGATGTAGGAATTGATAAACATATTCGGGTTGGAAATGGTCAAATCAAAAATATTAATGATACTATTATAGCAGATACTTTTGAATCTGTTTTGGGGGTTATCTTTCTTGATCAAGGTTTTGATGTGGCCAAAAAATACGTTTTAACCGTATTAGATCCATACGTATTAGAACACCATGTCTTTTTGGGAGATTATAAATCAAGGTTACAAGAAATGGTACAAACAGATAAGAAATCTCTTCTTTATCGACTTGTAAGTGAATCTGGCCCTTCTCATGATAAGACCTTTGTTTTTGAAGTAGTAATTGATGGTATTGTTTATGGTAAGGGAACAGGAAAAAGTAAAAAGGAAGCAGAACAAAAAGCAGCGTATGATGCTTTAAAAAAGGTGGCTAAGTAGGTGTGTTATGTATTTAAAAAGTATTAGAGCATATGGTTTTAAATCTTTTGCTGATAAGATTGATTTAGAGATTAAAAAAGGAATTACGGCAATAGTTGGGCCTAATGGATCAGGTAAAAGTAATATTGTAGATGCTGTTCGTTGGGTTTTAGGAGAGCAATCCGTTAAGTCTTTACGGGGTACAGATGCGATGAGTGATGTCATATTTTCGGGTTCTAAAACAAGACAACCTCAAACACGGGCTTATGTTGCTTTAGTGTTTGATAATACTGATCATTACTTAAATAGTGATTTTACGGAAATCGAAGTAAAAAGAGTTATTTATAATACAGGAGAAAATGAATATTATATTAATAATAGCAAAGTAAGACTTAAAGATATTACGGATTTATTTTTAGATACTGGTGCCGGAAATGATTCTTTTAATATTATTTCTCAAGGTAGTGTGGCAGATATTATTAGTAGTAAACCAGAAGCGAGAAGAACGATTTTTGAAGATGCAGCTGGGGTATTAAAATACAAAAAAAGAAAAGAAGTTAGTTTGAAAAAACTAGAAAAAACAAAAGAAAATATTTCGAAGATTAAACTGGTTATTGATGAGTTAGAAAAAAGTGTTAAGCCACTAAAAAAACAAAGTGAAGTTGCTAAAAAATATTTGCATTTAAAGGAAGAATTAAAAAATATTGAAATAGCTTTAATTGCCAATGATGTATCTTCTATTAATATTGATTATAAGAAAATAAAAGCTGAAGTAGAGGTTTTAGAAAAAGAACTTACGAAAATGACTTCGACGGGAGCAGAGGATACTTCTACTTTAGAAAAATTAAAATTAGAAAATTTGAAATTAGAAGAAGAAATTACTAAAAAGAATAATGAGTTTTTAGATTTAACAGAAAACTTAGCTAGTTTGGAAGCTGAAAAATTAGTTACGATGGAACGAAAGAAGTATAATTCTAATCAGAGTAATTTAGAGGAAGCAATGATAAAGCTAAAAGAAGAAGAGCTTTCTTTGAAAAAAGAATTAGCAACGGAGAAAATGAAGCTAGATGACGTTATTAATGATATTAAAGAGCAGTCTATTCGTAAAGATAAAATTGATAATGATTTGATTATGGAAAAAGTTAAAAGAAATACTTTGACTACTAAAATTAATGATCATGCGAAAGAAATATTGGTTTTAGAAAATAAACTGGAAATACTTCGTGATAATATTAATAATCATTCTAAGTTACCTAGTGCTGTTAGAAGTGTTCTTAATAATATGCGACTTAGAGGAGTTCATAATACGATTGGAGCTTTAATTGAGACTGAAGGAATGTATGAAGAAGCTATAAGTACTAGTTTAGGGGGTGCTTCGAGCTTTTTAGTAGTAGATGATGAGGCTTCAAGTAAAGAATGTATTGATTATTTAAAGGAAAATCATTTAGGAAGAGCAACGTTTTTTCCTTTAAATGTTATTAAGGGTCGAAGTATTCCGGATAGTGATTTAGCCAAAATAAAAGATGTGGCAGGACTTATAGATGTTGCTAGTAACTTGGTTAAATATGATAAAGAATATGATGCTATTATTAAAAATCAGTTAGGGAATGTTATTGTTGTAAGAGATATTGATACTTTAAATAAAGTTGGAAAAATACTAGATTATCGTTATAAAATTGTTTCTTTAGATGGGGAAGTATTATATATTGGTGGTTCTATTACAGGTGGTAGCACTAAAAACAATAATAGTTCTTTTAATGATAAGTTAAAAGTAACGGAATTAGAAGAAAAACTAGAAATTACTAAAATCGAATTGGAGAACTTAAATCATGAATATAAAGAGTTTAATGATGCTTATGTGGCTTTAGAGGGATCTGCTAGTGATTTATCGAAAACTTTGATTAATCTAAATGAAATTTTAAATACAAGAACTAATAAAGTTCGAACGATTGAAGATAATTTGGCGAAGAAAGAATTAGAAATTAAAGGCAATGAAGAGATTGGAACGAATAAGTTAGATCAAAAGCTCGTAAGTATTTTAGAAGAGTCGAATCAAGTAGCTAGTCAGAAAGATATTATTAATAATGAACTTAATAAACTTAAAAATCAAAAATCGGATTTAGCTTTAAAAATAAGTGAGATAGAATCAAGAAATCATAAGGCTAATTCTGAATATAACCGTGTTCAAAATACTTTAAAAGAAAAAGAAGTGTTACTTGGAAAATATGATGTTAAGTTAGATAATTTACTTCTTAATTTATCGGAAAGTTATGGTATTACTTTTGAATATGCTAGTAGTCATTATGAACTGGATATTCCCCTTGATTTAGCTAGAAGTAAAGTAGATACTTTGAAAAAAGAAATAAGTTCATTGGGAGAAGTAAATACGGGAGCTATAGCTGAATATGAACGTGTTAATGAACGTTATGAATTTTTAATGAAACAAAGTAGGGATTTAGAAGATTCTAGTTTGGAACTTACAAATATCATTACGGAAATGGATAAAATCATGACAGAAAAGTTTAAGGCTACCTTTGATGCGATTAGCAAAGAATTTAATCATGTCTTTAGAGCTTTATTTAAAGGAGGAAGAGGAACTCTTAAGCTTACTGAGCCAGATGATTTATTAAATACAGGTATTGAAATAGAAGCAGAACCTCCGGGAAAAAAGCTAAATTCTATTGGATTATTATCCGGTGGTGAAAAAACACTAACCGCCATTGCTGTTTTATTTGCTATTTTAAATGTTAAGCCAAGTCCTTTTTGCATTTTGGATGAGGTAGAGGCAGCTTTGGATGAAGCAAATGTTGATACTTTTGGTAAATACTTGCAAGAGCGAAAACATCAAAGTCAATTTATACTAATTACTCATAAAAAAAGAACGATGGAATATGCCGATGTATTATATGGTATTACAATGCAAGAGTCGGGTGTTAGTAAAATTGTTAGTGTTAATTTAGAAGAAGCAAAATAAAACTGAATGGATTTTATTATTCATTCAGTTTTTATATTTCTCGATATTTTTCGGCATTTTTATAAGGATTTTTAGGATCAATATGATCAATAAATAAAATGCCATTTAAGTGATCTATTTCATGTTGGAAAGCAATGGCAATATCTTCACGAACTCTAATACGTTTGGTATTTCCATCTAAGTCAAGATACTCAATTGTTACTCTAGCAAATCTTGGAACAATTCCTTCTACTTCCCGATTAATGCTTAAACATCCTTCACCTTCACCAACATAAATCATTTCTTCACTATGACTAATAATTTTAGGATTAATGATAATGTAATCTTTAAAAGATTCATCTTCTAATTCTTCCACGATAACAAATATTCTTTTGGGTATTCCTATTTGAATATAGGCAAGACCCATACCTGCTCTTAAATCGTATTCTTCTTCGTATTCAGGTATTTGACTCATTTTAAGATAGGTTATCATATCCTCTATATTTTGCTTATCTTTAGTAGATAGTGGGAATGTTACTTCACTACTTTTTTTGCGTAATCTTTTATCTACTTCATCTAAAATTGTAATATTTGGTAACTTCATAAACTACACCCCTTAAGTGGCTTTATTTTATCACAAATTTAGACTTTTGTAAAATGAAAAAGCAGATATTGCTATCCACTTTTTATTTCGATATTTAAATTTGAGGAAGAATAGATACCAACTAGTTATTATTATTCCAGCTCCAACCAGCGCCAATGATAATAACAAGTAAAATAAATAGGACGATCCATATAGCAGCTCCTATACCATAGCCACTGGTATATCCAGCATACCCGGTATTACAACAAGGTTGGTATCCGCCATAGCCACCACCATAGTAGCCATTATTTCCATAATAATACATATTTATACCTCCTTTATGTATCTATTATAGTTTACTCATTTAGGCATCATTTTGACATTAAATTTTTAGAATTTCTAAAATTTCTTTCAATTAAATAGCGAATATGATAAACTATATATAGGGTGTATATCATGAAGAAGCTATTTAGTAAAATGGATATATGGTTACTTATAATCATGATTATATATAGTATTGTGGGACTTATTATGATATTTTCAGCATCTAGTGTATCTACTGTTTTAAGATATCATGTTCCCCAATATCATTTTTTCCTTAGACAAGCAATATTCTTACTTGCTAGTTTTATTTTGGGTTTTTTAATTGTGATAAGATTTCCGACTAGTAAGTATAAATATATTGCTCCGTTTGCTATTGTGGGAATAATTGTTGCTTTAATTGGTTTGTTTGCGTATGGGCAAATTACCAATAATGCTCAAAGTTGGTATGATTTAGGGCCTTTTGCTTTGCAACCAAGTGAATTTTCAAAATCGATTATTATTGTGTTTTTAGCGGTTGCTTATAGTAGGCTTGAAAAGAAGAAAGTTAATAATATATATGCTTTTTTAATACCTGTTGCCATATGTCTTTTTATAGCAGTATTAATAGCTTTACAACCAGATTTTGGGACGGCTTTAATTATTTGTGGAATTGTTTTCTTTATTTTTATAAGTATTCCTTATGTTAAGCAAAATTTTATTAAAGTACTAAAAATAGGAGTTGTATGTTTAGTTGTAGCAGCTTTAGCTCTTTTATATAGTGGGGCAGAAATATTTAATTCTAGACAAATGAAGCGATTTGAATTTCGTAATCCTTGTGAGAGATATCAAGAAGATACGGGATATCAAGTTTGTAATGGTTTTATTGCTATTCATAATGGGGGATTATTTGGGGTAGGACTCGGTAATAGTAGTCAAAAATATTTATATTTACCAGAGAGTCATACCGATTTTATTTTTCCAATTATTGTAGAAGAGTTAGGATTATTGGTGGGAGTTTTGTTAATTGTTGGTTATATGATTATGTTATGGCGAATTTTAAAAATTGCTAGAGCTGCAGAAAATTTACGACTTAGTATTTTAGCGTATGGTGTATTTTTGTATTTATTATTTCATATATTGATTAATTTACTCGGGATACTTGCTTTAATTCCTCTTACCGGGGTTCCACTTCCACTACTTAGTTACGGGGGATCATTTACCATCAATGTTGTTATTATGCTATTTGTTGTAGAGAGGGTTAATATTGAAAATAAAACGATTAGAGCTAAAAGAGAAATGGCAAGTATTACAAATTAGGAGGCTTCTATGTTAAAGAAAGTTAAGATTTATACGAATGAAAAAGAAAAAAGCTTGTTAGTAGAAAAAGAACTGAAAAAAGAATTAGAACTTCATTCATTTTTAATAGATGAAAATGATTATGATTTGGGAATATCTATTGGAGGAGATGGAACATTTCTTAAAATGGTTCATGATAGTGATTTTAAAGATATTTATTATGCGGGAATTAATACAGGTTCTTTAGGTTTCTTACAAGAAACTCAAATTAAAGATTGCTTACCCTTTATTTTAAGATTAAAAGAAAATGATTATGATATAGAAGAGCTTGATGTGGGAGAAGTAGTTATTACTATTAATTCTTCAGAGTATCATTATTTCTTCTTAAATGAAGTGATTATACGTAATCAATGTCTAAGAACATTGGAAAGCAAAGTAATGATAAATGACAATTTATTAGAAGAGTTTGCGGGGGATGCTATACTTATTAGTACGAATACTGGAAGTACGGCGCATAATATGAGTTATCATGGGCCAATATTATATCCTTCCTTAAGTGCTTTTATTATAACCCCAATAGCTCCTATAAAAAATAATGTATATCATAATTTAGATAATTCCATAGTTATTCTCTGTGATAGTAAAATAACACTTATACCAAATAAAACAGATGTTTTTATAACAATTGATGGTATTAGTATAGAACAAAGAGGCGTAGTCCAAATAGAAGTAAAAATGGCTAATAAAAAAATAAAAAAGTTAAAATTTCAAGATACTAGTTTTATAAAAAAAGTTCATGATAAATTATTGTAAATTAAAATCATAGCAAGTGCTATGATTTTTTGTGTGCCGGGCATGGCATATAACTAGGTGGTGAAAGTCCACTATGCACGTTGGTATCTGCGAAGCATTAGGGAAGCGCAACGCATCAACAGTGATGTTGGGGCTAAAGGAAGCGTGAAACAAAATCGTGGCTCAACGAACAGACACTTGATATAAAGGCTATATAAAGGGATAAGGTTACAAAACAAACTAAAGTCCAAAAGGTACACGTAATTTTATATAGTAAATCAAGTGAGTAAACGAGGAAAGTTATATGTCTTACCCCGGGAGATCTCATGAACGAATAAGTACAAGCGGTTTCATATACCAATTGTTAAGGTCGGTCGAAAAAGGTTTATTATGAGAAGTCAGCCGAGGTCATAGTACTAATTAGAAATATTAGGAAGGACCGACAATTTATAGTGTTTAAGTACACTAAGATTATGTTAATCATAAATCAGAATAAATAAAAAGTAGAGTAACAAACGTATATTCTGAAAGAAACTTCAAAAGATTAGTGATTAATGTTGAGATTAGAAAGGAAAGAACGAGTATGGAATTACTAGAAAAAGTATTAGATGACAAAAATTTATTTGAGGCATACAAACAAGTATACAAAAATAAAGGAGCAAGTGGAGTTGATGGAGTTACCGTTGATGAACTTGGTCACTATATGTATCAACATAAAGAAGATATCAAAGAACAAATAAGAAAAAGGAAATATAAGCCTAGTCCAGTAAGAAGAGTATATATTCCAAAAGACAATGGAGATAAACGTGGACTTGGAATACCAACAGTAGTAGATAGATTAATACAACAAGCAATATCTAATGAAAGATTAAAAAGAAAAGGATTAATATTTCCGATAGACCACTACCTAAGAGTACATACTACAATATAAATTGAACCGCCGTATACCGAACGGTACGTACGGTGGTGTTAGAGGGACAAATTAAAATAGAGAAAATCTATTTAGTTTTCTCTACTCGATTAAAATACAATTTTTATTTTTGCCAATAATATAATCACTGGAAATATTATATTTTTGACAAAAGGTATATAAACATATAGTTAAGATTAATGTTTCCCCATGTTCATATCTGCTGATACTGGATTTATTAACGCCGATTATATGAGCTACCTGTTCTTGGCTAACTTTTAAGTTCTTCCTAGTTTCTTTTAGTCTCTGGCCAATAGAGATTGGGTCTAAAGAATCAATTTTAATATTATCTTTATAATTTTCTTTGTCTGTTAACCCTATTAAGTAATCTATGGACACATCAAAAAGATTGGATAACTTATTTAAATGATTTAACGGAATGTAAGCATCACCATTAACATAATTTGACAGTGTTTTCTTAGAAATTCCTAGATAATTTGCTATGCTAGTAGCCGTTATCTTGTCAATTTTTTTATTTTCTAAAAATTCTTTTAAATTATTTGATATATTCATATGCATCGCCAAAAAAATTATAAATTAATTATTTTTATCATTTGAAAAAGTCTGAATGATTGCAACTTTTTCTTGACTTTTAGTATACCCAGAATTATAATTTATATATAAGCTAGGCAACTCACCATATCATAGCTTATATAAAATAATTAATAAATGAAGTAGAACTTCATGGAGGAGAGTAGGTTATGAATTTTGAGGTAATAAAAAGAAGTCATGTAAAAAGAAACATATTAATAGGAGTAATAATAGTTTTAATACTTAGTGCAGTAATACTTACATTTACAAGAGCAAAATATAGAATAACTAAGTCATTACCTTTAGTAAATGGAACAATTAATTATGAATTAAGTGATTTTAATTTAATTGGAGCTTATATTCAAACAAAAGGAGATAACTATACTCAAGTAGATGAAATACCTGCAAGTGGCTATGAATTTAATGCCGAGAAAAGTTATTGTACAGTAAATGAAGAAAATATAAATGCCACACTTAATTATGACATGGAAACTCAAACATTAAGTGTAGTGCCGTTAACAACTAAAGGTACAAAATGTTATTTATATTTTGATGAAGTATCAAGTGCATCAGATATAATAGAAGATGCCTATGAAGAAAATCAAGATATGCTAGCCTATGATGAACATAACAATTTAAGATATATAGGAGCAAATCCTAATAATTATGTTTCTTTTAACGATGAATTATGGCGTATTATCGGCATATTTAATGATGATACTCACGGCATAGCAGGCCAAAAACTAATAAAAATAATAAGAAGTGAATCATTGGGTGATTTACATTGGAATACTTCTGATGTGGGCAACTGGAGTACATCAAGTTTGCAGGTTTCATTAAATAATAGTTACTTAAATGGAAGCGAATTAGGAAATGGCAAAGGCTTGAGCGAAACAGCTCGAAATATGACAGAAACCGTAACATGGAAACTAGGAGGAGCAGCAAGCTATACAAGTGTAAGTGATGGACTTGCGAGCCATTGGTATGGATATGAACGAGGAACAAAGGTATATAGTGGAAATCCAACAATATGGCAAGGAAAAATAGGATTAATGTATCCAAGTGACTATGGATATGCAACAAGTGGAGGATCAACAACCAATAGAGAAGCATGTTTAGCAACAGCACTATATAATTGGAATTCATCAAGCTATAGTTACTGTAAAAACAATGATTGGTTATATAATAATGATTATCAATGGACATTAACCATGCTATCAAGTTCTCCGTCCACTGTCTTCATCGTGTATAATAGCGGGAAAGTTGAAACCAGCAGCATCAATTTGTACGCATCGGGCGCTGTCCGTCCTTCGGTATATTTGAAAGCAAATGTTAGTATTTTATCAGGTGATGGAACCCGAGCAAATCCTTATACTTTGGATATAAATTAGGTTATTTTACTATAAAGCTCTTTCTTTATAGCTCTTACACATAAAATAACTATTATGAATATGTCTATAATTTCAGCTATAACTAGAGAGTACATGCCAATATGACATAGTGATAATATAGACATCGCAACAAGTTTTGTTATAACTGCTACCATGGTAATAAACATGGTAGTTTTTGCTTTTCCAATGGCTTGCAGTACACTTTGAAGAGGCCCTTCTAAATAAAATAGAACAAAGAAAGGAGCAAGTATTTCGATATATTCACTACCTTTGGTGGTATTATATAAAGTAGATAATAATGGTTCTCTAAATAGATAGATGAATGCGGAAAAAATACCTCCGACGATAAAAGATAAAATAACCGCTTGCTTTAATCTCCTTTTTACCATGATAAGATTTTTTTTATAATAAAATTTAGATATTTCCGGAAGAAGACTTGATGATATCGCGGCAATAAAAAAAGAGGGCATTGAAAGCAAACTAATGGTGTAAGCATTATAAGCTCCATATTCATTTAAAATAAAATCCATTGAATAACCAGCGAATAATAAAATGTTGGTTAAAAGAATTGGCTCAAAGAAAAAGCCAATATTACCAATTAATCTTCCGGATACGGTTGGTATGGATATACTAAGTATTTCTTTGGATGTTTTCATGTCTGGCTTTAAATCTTCTTTAGTTATCTTAAATTTTTTGGGTAAGAAAACAAGAAAAGTTAGAATACTTGCTAATTCTGATGCAATACTAATTAAAATAAGGCCCATAACCGAATAAACTATTCCCATATTTACTAATTTGGGAATAATTAAGAAAATAAGGGCTAATCTGACTATTTGTTCTATAATGTTGGAAATGGTATGAGGAGCCATTTTTTGTTTGCCATAAAAATATCCCTTTAAAATACTTGATAAAGATACAAAAGGGAAGGTTAGGGCCATTGCCATTAAAAGAGTGCTACATCTAGGATCGTTTAAAAGCGTGGTAGCAATAAAATCTTTTGTGAAATAAATTGTTGTAATAACAATAAAATTTAGTATCAAAGTAATTATCGTAGCACTCGATAAAATTTTAATACTTTTGGTTTTATGTTCACTAATTAATTTTGATATTACAACCGGTAGTGATAGTGTTGCTATCGTAAGTAGTAATGAGTAGGTAGGCATAACTAAAGAATAAAGATTTATCGCATCACTACCTACCATTCTGGTGTAAATAATGCGAATACCAAAGCCTAGTAGTTTCGTAATTAAGCCACCTACCATAAGAATAAATGTTGCTTGCAAAAATTTGTTTTTCAAGATGCCTCCCCCTTTTAAAATTGACTCATTTAGTATATAATTAAATATATGAGAAGAAATGAATTTTAAGCAAATAAAAAAAGAAGGATGGTGATTATATGGATAATAAACTGGATGTTATAACTAATTTATTTGAAGATACTTCTATTCGTAGTGTATGGGATAGTACAAAAGAGGATTATTATTTTAGTGTAGTCGATGTAATTGGTGCTCTAACAGAATCAACTCGTCCTCGTAAATATTGGAGCGACTTAAAAATACAATTAAAAAAAGAGGGAAGTGAGTTGTCCGAAAAAATCGGACAACTGAAATTAAAGGCTCAAGATGGAAAATATTATAATACGGATGTTTTGGATACAAAAGGAATATTTCGATTAGTGGAATCTATTCCAAGTCCTAAAGCTGAACCTTTTAAAGTATGGTTAGCAAATCTTGGAAGTGAACGAGTAGATGAAGTTTTTGACCCAGAAATTGCTATTAGTAGAGCCATTCTTTATTATAAAAATAAAGGTTATGATGATAATTGGATTAAAATGCGACTTACAGGTATTGTTGATCGGTTTAAATTAACAGATGCTTGGAAAGCTAGTGGTATTAATAAGCCTTTTGAATACGGAATATTAACTAATGAAATATATAAAAGTTGGTCAGGAATGAGTGCATCGGAATACAAAACGTTTAAAGGAATTCGGAAAGAGTCTCTTAGAGATAATATGACAGATGTTGAAGTGGCTTTAACTGATTTAGGTGAGATTGCTACTAGGGAGTTGGTCAGGGAACATAAGCCTTTTGGTTTAGCAGAAAATAAAGAAATGGCTAGACGAGGTGGGAATATTGCTAAAGGAGCTAAAGAAAATTTAGAACGGGAACTAGGTAGAAGTGTTTTATCAAGTAATAACGCACTTAATTATCGATATCTGGATGAAAATTTGTTAGAAGTGAGTGATACAAATGAATAGTGAAATTAAGTTTAAAAGTTTACAAGAATTATATGATCGGATTTTACCGGCTTTAAAAAGTAAGACTAGAGAACTTCATAAAAAAGGTATGAATTATATTCATGAAGAAGATATATGGAACTATCTTAAAAGATATAAATGGACTAGTTCTAGATCACTGGATTTAGGAGATATGGTTAATGATATATTTAATGTTGAAGTTCACGAATTAGATAGTTATGTTAAAAATGAGTTTAAAAATTACCGAAGAGATATTAACAGGGAGGATTTATAAGATGAAAACAGAGGAAGAAGCCATAACTTTTGAGGCTCTTTATGAGAAAATTAAAGAAAATATTAAAGATACAGATGAATTATTAAAAATAAAAGAAGCTTATAATTTTGCGAAAGAAAAGCATAAAGGATTGATGCGACTTACCGGAGAAGATTTTATTACTCATCCTTTGCATGTTGCGGAAATTGTTAATAGCTTAAATGTCGATGCCACAACGATTATTGCAGCTTTACTTCATGAAGTTATGAATAATGGAGAAACTACTTTAAGTGAGATTGAAGAGCGTTTTGGTTCTACGGTTGCTACTATAGTGGATTCGATTACGAAAATTAATAAATTAGAATTAGTGGATGACTCGGAGTCTAGTGCTATTTATTTAAGAAAAGTTTTAGTTGGTTTGGCTACGGATGTACGTGTTTTATTTATTAAGCTTGCTGATCGGTTACATAATATGCGTACTAATTATGCGATTAATCCTAAGAAACAAAAACAAAAAGCGTATGAGACTATGGCTGTTTTAATTCCTATTGCCCATCGTTTAGGTATTAATTCTATTAAAAGTGAGTTAGAAGATTTATGCTTATATTACACTAAACCGGATGTTTATCAAGATATTTTGGATAAATTAAATGAAACAAGGCAAGAGTTACATGATTCTTTAGAGGAAATGCAAGAAAGTATTACCGATATTTTAACTGAACAAGGCTTAAAGTTTAAAATTAAAGGTCGGGTTAAAAGTGTTCATAGTATTTATAATAAATTATCGAGTGGGAAAAAATGGAATGAAATTTATGATATTTTAGCCCTTCGGGTAATACTAGAGAGTGTAAGTGATTGCTATTTAGCGGTAGGACTTGTTCATGCTAAATATAGGCCAATTCCGAATCGTTTTAAAGATTATATAGCGATGCCTAAAGCGAATATGTATCAGAGTTTACATACAACGGTTTTTGGTGTTGATGGACATTTATTTGAAGTGCAATTTCGGACTTATGAGATGGATGAATTTGCAGAAAAAGGTATGGCTTCTCATTGGTCTTATAAAGAGCATGGTACCAAGAAAGTTCAAAATATTATGGAACAAAAACTAGAGATGTTTCGGAATTTAATTGAAACCCATGAAGAAGTAGATGATCTAGCATTCGCTCACGATGTTACTAGTGATATGCTTGCCGAAATGATTTATGTTTTTACACCTAAAGGAGATGTGATGGAGTTACCACGGGGAGCTACACCAGTTGATTTTGCTTATCGGATTCACTCGGATGTTGGTGATAAAACAGTGGGAGCTATTGTAAATGATACGATTGTTCCATTAAATCATGAATTAGAGAATAATGATATTGTTAAAATTAAAACAAATCCTAATGGATCTCCAAATAAAGATTGGCTAAACTTTGTAAAAACTAGTCAAGCGAAAAATAAGATTAAATCTTATTTTAGTAAACAAGAACGAGTATTTATGACCGAAAAAGGTAAAGATATTTTGGAAAAAGAACTTAGAAAAAGAAAGCTTGCCTTTAATGAAGTTATGAGTGAAGAAAATGTTCGAAAAATACTTAAAGATTTAAAACTAAAAGATTTAGATGATATTTATTTATCTATTGGAACTTTGCGATATACAGCGGGATTTATTATTAATTTAACAAGTGAGGCAAAAGCGAATGTGGAAGATGCCTTAATTGAGAAAGTTAATAAAGATGCTAAAAATGAGGCTAATTATAAAAATGATATTATTGTGGCTGGTATGGGAGATATTTTGGTATCTATTGCTAAATGCTGTAAACCAGTTAAGGGTGATGATATTATTGGATTTATTACTAAGGGTCAAGGTATTACGGTTCATAAGAAGGCATGTCCTAATATTTTGGATAAAAGCGATAGAACGATTGAAGTATCTTGGAATTATGCGCATGAACAAACTTATTTAACAGATCTTTATATTGAAACGGATAATAATAAGAGTTATTTATCCGATATTATTGCTATATTTACCAAAAGAAATGTTCATATTGATGCTTTTCGGGCATCGGAGAAAGCTAGTAGTTTTCTTTATGAAGTAACTATTAAAGTTAAAAATAAAGAAGAAGTAGAAAGAATTATTTTGGATTTAGAAATGATGAGTTTTGTTCGAAAAGTAAGTAGGAGTAGGTAATGAGAGTAGTAGTACAAAGAAGTGGACATAGTAGTGTTTCGGTAGATAAAAAACTCGTTAATGAAATTGATAAAGGACTTGTTTTACTTGTTTCTTTTACACATACCGATACCAAAGAGAATATTTTAAAAATGGTTAAAAAGATTGTTCATTTAAGAATATTTGATGATGAGAATGGTATTATGAATAAGTCAATATTAGATGCTCATGGCCAAATACTTTCCATTAGTCAGTTTACCCTTTATGCTAATACAAAAAAGGGAAATAGACCATCTTATATAGATGCTTTAAATGGGGAAGAAGCTATAAAATTATATGAATTATTTAACCAAGAATTAAGTAAATACATAGTAACAAAGGCCGGTGTATTTGGAGCCGATATGAGTGTTGCGATATCTAATGATGGGCCAGTTACTATTCTACTGGAGTGTTAAAGAAAAAAACTTGACGATGCCTTAAAAATAAGGTAGAATATAGTATAGAAAATATTTTTCTAAAGAAAGACCGAGTATAATTAAATTTCCTTTTACAGAGAGGGCTTATGCTGAGAATGCCTAAATGGGAATAATTAGAAAGACAGCTTTCATAATTTAGAAAACGCGTTATAGCGATAAAAATATAGAGAGTACTTAGTAAAATAAGGTGGCACCGCGGGTTATACTCGTCCTTATGATTACTAAGTTTTTTTATTTTTGAGGAGGAGATAAAATGATTTTAAAACCAAAAGGAACTTATGATATTTATGGAGATACAGCTAAATATTATAATTATATTAATGAAGTATTTAAGACTGTGTGTGAATATTACAATTATGAGTATATCAGAACACCAATTTTTGAAGATAGTGAATTATTTCACCGGAGTGTTGGCGAAACTAGTGATATCGTATCCAAAGAGACTTATGATTTTAAGGATCGCGGAGATAGAAATTTAACTTTAAGACCAGAGGGTACAGCAGGAGTTGTTCGAAGTTTCATTGAAAATAAGATGTATGGAGATGTGTGTCAACCAAAGAAATTTTATTACAGTGGAACGATGTATCGTTATGAGAGACCTCAAGCTGGAAGATACCGGGAATTAAGCCAAATAGGAGTAGAAGTACTAGGAAGTAATTCTCCTTTGATGGATGCGGAGGTCATATCTTTGGCTTATCGTCTTTTAGAAGAAATGGGAATTGAAGTTACGGTTAAAATCAATACTTTGGGAGATCAAGAATCTAGAAATGCGTACCGAGAGGCTTTAGTATCTTATTTAGAGCCTAATATCGATTCTCTTTGTAGTGATTGCAAGAAAAGACTTACGACTAATCCATTGCGAATACTTGATTGTAAAGTAGATAAAGATAATGAAGTACTTATTAATGCTCCTAAAATTACGGATTATTTAAATGAAGAAAGTAAAACAAGATTTGATAAAGTACTAGAGTATTTGACTTATTTAGATGTTGACTATGAAGTAGATGCGAGCATTGTTAGGGGTCTTGATTATTATAATCATACGGTTTTTGAATTAGTAGCAGACATACCATCTTTAGGTAGTGCTACAACTGTTTGTGCGGGTGGAAGATATAATAATTTGGTTTCTTTCTTAGGGGGACCAGACACTCCTGGTATTGGTTTTGCTAGTGGAGTAGACAGATTAATTCATGTTTTACAAGAAATAAATAGCGAAAAAGAAATAGAACCAGCTATTGATGTTTATGTAATGGCGGTAAATGAAGAAGAAAAATTAACGGCTTTAAGATTAGTACAAGACTTACGTTGGAGCGAAGTTAAATGTGAGATGGATACGCTAGATAAAGGCTTGAAAGCTCAGTTTAAGCAGGCTGATCGGTATAATGCAAGAACACTTATTATTTTGAATAGTGAGGATTTACAAAAAGGTATTATTACCGTTAAAGATAATTTAACTAAAGAAGAAACTAAAGTCGATGAAAGTGAAATATTAGATTATATTATTAGTAATTTATAGGAGGATGTATGAAAAGAACGTTAATTGGTGAGTTAACACCAGAAGAGCATAGTAAAATAAGTGGTTGGGCTTTAAAGATAAGAGATACTAAATATATGGTTTTTATTATTTTAAAAGACCGGAGTGGTAAAATTCAAGTATCGATTGATAAAAAGAATCAAGAAGATTTAGTTAAAAAATTAGAGGGAGTTCTTCCTTCTAGCGTTTTATCTTTTACCGGTAAAATGGTAATAAGTGAATATGTTAAAGATGGTGGAAAAGAATTTTTACCAGAAGATTTGGAAATTTTAAGTAGTAGCGATGCTCTACCACTTGATGAGACAGCGAATATTGATACAAGAATGGATTATCGATGGATTGATCTTAGAAGTGAAAAAAATAATTTGATGTTAAAAGTACAATCAAAATTTGTTCAAGGTATGCGGGAATTTTTGTTAAATAATGATTTTACAGAGATTCATACCCCTAAACTTATTGGGGCAGCATCAGAATCTGGTTCGGAAGTGTTTGAAGTTAAGTATTTTGACCGTCCGGCTTATTTGGCCCAAAGTCCTCAATTTTACAAGCAGATGGCGATTGCTAGTGGACTAGAACGAGTATTTGAACTTGCTCCAAGTTTCCGGGCAGAAAATTCGAATACGAATAGACACGCTACTGAATTTACTTCTTTAGACTTAGAATTTGCTTATATAAATGATTATCAAGATGTAATGGATATGGAAGAAGATTTATTAATTGCTGGTTTATCAAAAGTAAAAGAAGCTTATGGTGAAGAAATTAAAGAAGTATTTGGCGAAGAAGTTATTATTCCAACAAAGCCTTTCCCAAGAATTAAATTACAAGATTTGTATCAAGAATTAAATAAACGATATGGCTATCAAATTCCGGATACGGATATTGGCGATATGAATGCCGAAACAGAGAAATTAACGAGTAAATATGCGATGGAAGTATATAACTCCGAGTTTATTTTTGTAACGGATTTTGCTAAAACTAAAAGAGCTTTTTATCATATGCGGAAAAATGATGTTCCAGAGGGATTTGACCTTATTTGGAAGGGTACCGAAATCACAACTGGAGCGCAAAGAGAACATCGTTATGATATATTAAAAAGCCAAGCCGAAGAAAAAGGTTTGGGAAAAGATATTGAATTTTATTTGGAGTTCTTTAAATATGGATGTCCACCTCATGGGGGATTTGCTATTGGAATTGACCGTTTAACTATGTTACTTTTGGGTATACCTAGTATTAAGGAAGAAATGTTTATATTTAGAGGCCCATCAAGGCTTACACCATAAAGGAGGATAAAAATGGATTTAAGAGATTTATTTAAAGATATAGACAAGTATTTGGATAAAGAAGTTACCGTTCAAGGCTGGATTAGAAACCATCGAGATCAAAAGACTTTTGGTTTTATTGATTTTTCTGATGGAACAACATTCCTTCACTTACAAATTGTATATGATAATACACTAAATAATTTTTTAGAAATTGAAAAATTATTAGTGGGTAGTGCTATTGAAGCTAAGGGAGTTATTGTTAAATCTAGTGGCAACCAAGCTTATGAAATGCATGCCACAAGTATTCAATTATTAGGTGATTGTCCCGAAGATTATCCGATCCAACCAAAAAGACATACGAGGGAATTTTTAAGAGAACAAGCTTATTTAAGACCTAGGACGAATTTATTTCAAGCTGTATTTCGGGTTAGAAGTATAGCTGCTTATGCGATTCATAAATATTTTCAAGATAGAGGATATGTTTATTTTCATGCACCACTAATTACCGCTAGTGATTGTGAGGGTGCAGGAGAAATGTTTCAAGTTACGACACTTCCTTTAGATAAACTTAAGGGAGAGGTTGATTATAGTAAAGATTTCTTTGGTAAAATGACTAACTTAACAGTAAGTGGTCAATTAGAAGCGGAAACATTTGCTATGGCTTTTAAAAAGACTTATACGTTTGGTCCAACATTTAGGGCAGAAAACTCCAATACGAAAACGCATGCTTCCGAGTTTTGGATGATTGAACCTGAAATTGCTTTCTGCGATTTAGATGGTGATATGGATATTATGGAAGATATGCTTAAATATATTGTAACCTTTGTTTTAGAGCAAGCACCAAACGAAATAGAATTCTTTGATAAGTTTGTTGAAAAAGGATTAAAAGAAAAGTTAGAAAAATTAGTTAAAAGTAAATTTATTCGCATTGATCATGAAGAAGCTATTAAGATATTAAAAGAAGCTCCTGTTAAATGGGAATTTATGCCGGAATATGGGGAAGATATAGCTAAAGAACATGAAAAATATATTACAGAATATTTTAGGGGACCAGTATTTATTAAAAATTGGCCTAAAGATATTAAAGCCTTCTATATGAAATTAAATTCCGATGGTAAGACGGTGGCTGCGGTAGATCTTGAAGTTCCCGGGGCTGGTGAACTTATGGGGGGAAGCCAAAGAGAAGAAGATTATGATAAGTTAGTATCTCGGATGAAAGAGCTTGATATGGATGCTACAGGTATGGATTGGTATTTGAATTTAAGAAAATATGGTGGATGTATTCATTCAGGATTTGGAATGGGATTTGAGCGATTACTCATTTATCTAACTGGAGTAGATAATATACGGGATGTTATTCCTTATCCAAGAACACCTAAGAATTGTGAATTTTAGAGGTAGCTATGAATAAGATTATTGCGATTGTAGGAATGTGTGGCTCTGGTAAATCGGTTGCTTGTGATATTTTAGAAGAGAAAGGCTATAAAAAAGTTTATTTTGGGGGAGTTACTATGGATAAGCTTAAAGAAGAAAATTTAAGTGTTACGCCAGAAAACGAAAAAATGATGCGGGAGAAATTAAGAAGTAGCTTGGGTATGGGAGCTTATGCGATTATTTTACTTCCTAAAATAAAAGAACTAGCCGAGACTCATAATGTTGTATTGGATGGATTATATTCTTGGGAAGAACTTAAAATTATTAAAGAAGTCTTTTTAGATGATTTGACAACGATTGCTATTATCGTTGATAAAAATACACGTTATGAAAGACTTAGTGTCCGTAGTGTTCGGCCATTTACAAAAGAAAAAGCAAAAGAGCGAGATATTTCGGAAATTGAGAATATTGCAAAAGCCGGACCTATTGCTTATGCGGATTATTATGTTGATAATAATAAATCTATTGATGAGTTTCGAATACGAATGGATGAAATATTAGAAGATCTAGATAAAGGTGAGGCAAAATGAGTAAGTTTACAAAAGAAATGGTAGATAGTTATGCCGAAAAGTTATTAATTGGGTTGACACCTGAGGAAAATAAAATGGTATTAGATGAATTTCATGAAATAGATAAAAGTATTGATATTATTAATGAAATACCGAATATTGGGATGGTTGAGGCAATGACCCATGCTTTAGATGATTTTACCTGTGAGTTAAGAAGTGATGTAGCAGAGCCATCTATACCAATAGAAGATGCCCTAAGAAATGCTGGGTCTACGGATGGACGAGAAATTGAAGTAGCTAAGGTGGTGAGCGAAGCATGATGGATAAAAGTATCAAAGAAATACATGAAGCGTTAGTTAGTGGTAAAGTAACTAGTGGCAAGTTAGTAGAAGAAGCTTTAAGAAAATCTCATGAAGTAGAAGATAAATATAATGCTTTTGTTACTATTTTAGATGATGCAGAAGCTAAGGATGTAAGTGAATCTTTAGTATCGGGTATTCCTTTTGGCGTAAAAGATAATTATTCGACGAAAGATGTTTTATCGACGGGTTCTTCTAATACTTTAAAAAATTATGTTCCTTTTTATACCGCAACAGTAGTGCAAAGACTTATGGATGCCGGAGCTATTATGGTTAATAAAACAGCTTTGGATGAATTTGGTATGGGAGGGACGGGTACTACTCCTCATACAGGTGCTGTATTAAATCCTTGGGATCAAACAAGAATGTGTGCTGGTTCATCAGCGGGTTCGGCTTGTGCGGTGGCTAGTGGCGTTTATCCTTTTGCTTTAGGTAGTGATACCGGAGACTCTATTCGTAAACCGGCTGCATACTGTGGTATTGTTGGATATAAACCTACTTATGGAATGTTATCAAGATATGGTTTGTTTCCTTTTGCTAGTAGTCTAGATCACTGCGGCATCTTAACAAGAAGTGTGGAAGATGCTGCGATTGTAACAGATATTATGAAGGGAATCGATGAGCATGACATGACTAGTTGGGATTCTTCTCATATTCATTTGCAAGAGGCTTTAACTGGGAATATTGAAGGAAAAAAATTATTTTATATTAAAGAGATATGTGATATTCATAATTATCCTAATGCTAGTGATACTTTGAAAGAGCATTTAAATAATTTCTTTAAAACTTTGGAACTTCTTAAAACAAAGGGAGTTACGGTTGAAGAAGTAAGTATTGATTCAAAACTTTTAAATGCAATTGCTAGTGTTTATGTAGTTATTTCTTGTGCGGAAGCAACTAGTAATATGTCTAATTTAACGGGCATTATTTTTGGACCGAGAAGTAATAAGACAGATGTATTTGAAATGATGAAGGAACACAGAACTTTGGGATTCTCTCCATTAATTAAAAGAAGATTTATTATTGGTTCTTATGTTTTACAAAAAGAAAATCAGGAGCGTTATTTTAAGAATGCACAGAGAGTAAGAAGGCTAATTGTTGATAAAATGAAAGAGTTATTTAGGGAATATGATGCTTTAATACTTCCAGTATCTAGTGGACCTGCTAAAAAGTTAGATGAAGATAAAGATGTTATTGATGCGGGAACGAATGTTTTGGAAGAGCATTTACAAATTGGAAACTTTGGTGGTTTTCCATCTATTACCATACCAAATGGTTTTATTGAAACTTTGCCGGTTGGAATTAATATTACGGGTAATTGTTATGATGATGAAAATGTTTTAAATATGGCTTATACATTAGAAAGTTTAATGCCATATCGTGGGCAAATAGCAAAGGAGGATTAGAGTTATGAAAAAGCAAATAGCGGTTATTGGGTTAGAAATGCATTGTGAAATGAAAAGTAATTCTAAAGTTTTTTCGAGTGCTAAAAATGCTTATAGTGAGATTCCTAATTCTAATATTGCTCCTTTAGATATGGCTTTCCCAGGAACGCTTCCAGTGGTAAATAAAGAATGTGTTAAAAAAGCTTTAATGATGAGTATAGCACTTAATTGTAAGCAACCTCGTTATTTAGTGTTTGACCGGAAAAATTATTATTATCCTGATTTACCAAAAGGTTATCAAATTACCCAAATGACGGATCCTGTTGGCGTGGATGGTAAAATTGATATTGAAGTAAATGATAAAATCCTTCCGGTCTATATTCATGATATCCATTTAGAAGAAGATTCAGCTAGTCTAGACCATTTCTTTACAACTTCGAATATTGATTATAATCGTTCGGGTGTTCCTTTACTAGAACTTGTTACAGAACCATGTTTTCATAGTGCGGATGAAGCTGTAGCGTTCTTAGAGCATATGATTCGAGTATATCGTTACTCTGATATCTCGGATGCCGATACGAAAAAAGGGCAAATTCGTTGTGATGTTAATGTATCTATTATGGATGAAGATGCAGAGGAGTTTGGGACGAAAGTAGAAGTTAAAAATGTTAACTCCTTAAGTGGGGTACGAGATACTATCCTTTATGAAATTAAAAGACAAACCGAACTAAAAGAAGCTGGTAAATACCAAGAAGTAGAACAAGAAACAAGAAGATGGGATGAAGAAGCGGGAGAAACCAAGCGTATGCGTAGTAAAGTGGATGCTATCGATTATAAATATTTTGTTGAACCAAATATACCAAAATGGAAGATAACGGATGAATGGTTAGAAGAAATAAAAGCTAGTATTCCAAGACTTCATTTAGAGAGAAAATTAGATTATATTAATAATTATGGGTTAAGTCGTTATGATGCGGAAAACTTAGTAAAAGAAAAAGAAGTATCCGATTATTTTGAAGAATGCTTGCAGCTGGGAATAGATGCTAAGAGTGCTGTTAACTGGATTACAACACAAATTATGGGGTATTTAAATAAAAATGGTGTTTCGATTCATGATTTATATTTAACTCCTCAAAGATTAAAAGAATTAATTGATGCTACTAATAAGGGTTTAATTAGTTCAAAACAAGCTAAAGAAATATTTGAGAAAGTAATCGAAGAGAAAAAAGAAATTAAAGATTATATTAGCAAAGATAATGCGCAAATTAGTGATTTTGAAGAACTTACGAAAATCATTCTAGAAATACTAGCTAATAATCCATCACAAATAGAAGAATATAAAAATGGTAGAACAAATATCTTTGATTATTTCGTTGGGCAAGTTATGAAGCAAACTAGAGGAAAGGCTAATCCAGTTATGACTAAAGAAATATTAACCGAGAAATTAAAATAGGCTGAAGTTTTACATTTCAGCTTTTTTCGTGTATAATATTTGTTAGGAAGTGATTGCGATGTCTAAAAAAAATATTATATTAATAATTGTTATTTCTGTTTTGTTTATCGCCGCTTTAATTGGGGTTTATTTTTTAACTAAAGAAGATGAAAGTTTAAGTATTAGTGGTACTGTTTTAATTCCTGGTGATAATTATATTATACTAGAAACGAAAGATGGAGATTATTTAGTGGAAAATGCTAGTGCTTATCAAGTAGGTGATAAAGTAAAAATTACATATAAGAAAAGTAGTTTAAAGGAAAATACATCTCCTAAAGAAATTACAGCCCAAGAAGATAAATTAATACAAGCTAGTAAGACAGATAAAGAAGATGAAATTATAGATGATGAGGAAGAGATAGAAAATAATAGCTCTAATACACCATCAATAAATAATACCGATAACAATAATACATCAAAAAACAAGACTAATAATAGTTCAAAACAAAATACTAATAATTCGAGCAATAATGTTACTAGTTCTAATAATAGTAGTAATACTAGTAAAAATACTACTTCTAATAATGGAGCTAATAACAGTTCGAGTCAGGTTACTAAAAGTGCTGATGAGGAAGTACTAGCTTATGTTAATACTTTGAAAGCAAATGCTAATAATGGAATTACTGATACTTTAAAAAGTGGTTTTATAACCATTGTTGATTTCTTATTTTATGATGGAAAAATAGCAGGGCATACTTTTAGCGAACTTACTACTAGTGCTAAATTAGAAGTTTTAAAAGCAGCCTTATGGGTAGATGATAAAATAGATAGTGTTTTCCCAGGCTATAAAGAAACGATTAGTAATGGAGCAAATAAAGTATATACTAGTGTTAAAGGAATGATTGTTAGTACCTACTTAGATATTACAACAAGTATTTGCTCTTCTCATAGTGATTTATGTGAATCAGCAAAAAGAGACTTTCAAAGTTTAAAACAAAGTTTTGGTTTTACTTGGGATATGATCAAAGATTTAGCTAGTTCGGGATTAGATAAGCTTAAAAATTGGTATGAAATTTGGAGTGGGAAATAAATAAGATTCTGAATTTTAAAGATGGGAGATTGAATAATGAATATCAAATGGAATTATACTAATAAACTAGTAAACGATTTGTTAAAAATTAATAAAGCTAAAGAAATTGTTGATTTATTAGAGCTTCCTGTATTTATTGAGGAAGAAATAAAGAAAGACTCTCTTGCTAAAAGAGTTCATTATTCTACTAAAATTGAAGGAAATAATTTAAATCTTAGAGAAGTAAAAGATATTATTGAAAATAAAAATGATTCACATGAAAGAAATGCTTTGGAAGTAAGGAATTATTATAATGCTTTAATTTATCTTAATAAAGAATCGGAAACTGCAAAACAAATAACAGAAGAATTAATATTTAAAGTTCATAACTTGGTTAGTGGCAAACATTTAACTTTTAAAAATAATTATCGAGATGGGCAAAATGTTGTTGCTGATTCAGTAACTGGTGCAATTGTTTATTTACCACCCGAAGCTAAAGATGTTCCCAGTTTAATGAAACAAATGATTAGTGAGTACAATTCAAAAGAATACGATGACTTACCTATTCCTATAAAAGCCGGAATCTTAGCTTATGAGTTTGTTACAATTCATCCTTTTTGGGATGGTAATGGGCGTTGTGCCAGATTATTTGCAACATTTATCTTAAAATCATACGGTTATGATCTGAAAGGGTTTTATGTTTTAGAAGAATTTTATGATAAAAATATTGCTGAATATTATCGTTCTTTACAGATGGGATTGCATCATAACTTTTATTTTGGAAGAAATGAAGCGAATATTACAGAATGGTTAGAATATTTTGTATCTACTATGGCAACAACTTTTGAAGTTGTTGGAAATAGAGTTAAAGAAATTTATGAAAATAGTAAGGACAAGATTGATGTTTTAGATACTTTAGATAAAAGAGAACGTTGGGTTGCCAATTATATTCTTACAAATAATAAAATAAAAGCTAAAGATATTGCTAATCATTTTAAAATTAATTTAGATACTGCTAATAACTGGATTAAAAGGTGGGTTGAAAATGACTTTTTGACCAGATATAATAATACACAGATTCGTAATATTGATTATGTTTTAACTGATAAATATGTTAACAAATTAAAATAAGCCGAATTTAAGCCGAATTTAAGCCGAATTTAAGCCGAATATTTTGTTTTGGCTTTATTCTTTCTAAAAGTTGGTTAATACTGTTGCAAAAAACCACTTTTTTTTTGAAAGTAAACATGCTATAATAATTTTATAATAGGTAGGTTGATAGAATGATATTTGGTAAAATTTTGTATATTAGTGATAATATAGCACATGTAGAAAATGTAAGTAAAGATACCATTACAGCTGATTTAATGAATATTCATGTCGTATTTGAAGATAAAGATCAAAGAATACTGGGTGAAGTTATTGAATTAAATGATGAAGAAATTAAAATTCGCTTTTTGGGTGAGTATGTTGGTACAAGATATGTTAATGGTGTTATTAGAAAACCACTTTTATCAAGTACACTTCGTATTATTAATAGTGAAGAGTTATTAGAGTTAGTAGGTACACTTAGTAATAAAAGCTTTGTTTTAGGTGATAGTGCTACTTATAAGGGTTTTCAAATATGTCCTAGTATTAATGATTTATTTTCCAATCATTTAGCGATATTTGGTAACTCTGGTTCTGGTAAATCTTGTGGTGTATCAAGAATTATTCAAAATATATTTAGTAATCCTAAAACAGTAACTTATAATGCGAATATGTTTTTCTTTGATGCTTATGGTGAATATAAAAATGCTTTTGGTTCTCTAAATAAAATTAATCCTAGTTATAATTATAAGTTTATTACGACAAATCCTACAGAGCCAACTGATTATTTACTGAAAATACCTGTAAATTTGTTAACACTTGATGATGTAGCATTACTACTTCAAGCAAATTCCCATTCGCAATTACCAATTTTGGAACGTAGTATTAAATATGCGAAAATATTTTCTAGTGATAGTGAAGAAGTAACCAAATATAAAAACCATTTAATTGCGAAAGCACTTATTGCTATTTTATTTAGTAATGCTACAACAAGTTATAAGAAAAATGAAATATTTAAAGTTATTGAAGTATGTCATACCAAAGAATTTAATTTTGATTCGGTAATACCGGGACTAGGTTACACCAGAAGTTTTAGTGAATGTTTTGAAATTGATTCGAATGGTAATTTTGGTGAATCAGTATTAATTACGGAATATATTTTAAAACATATTGATGAATCTATTACCGAAATGCCTATTCCGGAAAAAGCTTTTTATACTTTAAAAGATTTGGCTAATGCTCTAGAATTTACCTTAATAAGTGAAGGATTTCAAGGAAATCAAGCGATGTATAATGAAGCGATGATTTTGCAAGTAAGACTTAATACGATTATTGGCGGTAATGTTAATAATTATTTTGATGGTTCTAAATATACTAGTGTTGAAGAATTTGTATCAGAATTATGTCGTAAGGAAAATGCTAGAGCTCAAATTGTTAATATTAATTTGGAAGATATAGATGATGCTTATGCCAAAGTTATTGTTAAAATTATTTCTAAATTATTATTCGATTATGCGAAAAGTTTAACAAACCGTGCAAGTATTCCGTTTCATTTATTCTTAGAAGAAGCTCATAGATATATCCAACAAGATACAGATACTTTCTTACTAGGATATAATATATTTGATCGGATTGCTAAAGAAGGTCGTAAATATGGAGTAATTCTTGATATTATTTCGCAAAGACCAGTAGAAATTAGTGATACGGTTATTGCTCAATGTTCTAACTTCTTGATATTTAAAATGACACACCCTAAAGATATTAAATATATTGAAGAAATGCTTCCAAATATTAGTGCCGATGTTATTGAGAAAATGAAAGTATTACAACCAGGAAACTGTGTAGTGTTTGGTTCAGCTTTTAAAATACCAATGATTTGTAAATTGGAGATGCCAGATCCAATGCCATATTCGACAAACTGTAATGTATCGGCTTGTTGGGAAGAAGATCCAAGTAGTGCTCCAAGAATAACACCAGAACCGGTTGCTAATAATTATGTAACGGAGGGAGTAGCAACAGATGTTATAGAAAGTGATATAGCAGCATCCAATGATACTCCGGCAGTTAATGAACCAGTTAATCCTAATCCTGTTAATAATGGGGCTAATGAAGATTTTGATCCTATGTCAGGACTTGGAGATATATCAAAATTTGGTTAGAAAAAGATTAGAACTTTCTTATTCTAATCTTTTTTTGATTGTTCTTTGATAATTAGATAAATGATGTTTCTCACATTAATAACTATTATAAAACTATTTTTTATTTCAGCCATTAGCCAGTAATTGCCCTCATAAAGGAGCGACCTTTATTCTTCAATTACCTACAAGTACTAAAGAAGACTTGCACTTCCAAATTTCATGCGCATAGGAATAATTTACTTGTTTAATACGGAATCGAACCGCGACAACCATCTTTTTTTTGCAGATTTGCACTACTTTAACCAATCTCTAATCTTATAACATATCACTATGTATCAACTGCAAATAGCTTATTGGCATTCTTTAAAACTCTTTAGATGCCACTCTAATAAGTCTTAAAGTTAATCTTCCTTTTTTCTACAAGGAAAGTTTATGATGACTACGATTAGGATTGTGCTTTATAATCCAATAATAGTATTGCTAATATCTTTTTCGTTACTTCGTAACTCCCAGTTTAATATTACTATTAAACTAACTCAATCCTCTAAAAGTTCGCACTATTAAATAATAAGCATAAGATACACCCATACAAAATTGCCTTTTTGTCTATCATATGGTTCATTTATCTAATTGTCAAAGAACAATGTATATGAATTATATCATGGTATATTACATTTGTCAATAAAATTGTATAATTTTTTTGAGTGTAAAAATGTGTCTAAGTACTTGAATAAGATTTCTAATATATGCTATAATAATAATGCCTAGAGGATATAGTTTATCTGTAGCATAAAACCGACTATGTGATATTCTTGGGAGAATAATTACATGTGGAGTTGAAGACTGGTCTTTGATTAGCCAGGATCCGGAAGCATGTATGTTTCTTACCACCTCGCGAGAGCGGGTTTTTTATCACCAGATAGACTTTCCATCTGGGTTTTTATTTGCTATAATTTAAGAAGGTGATATACATGTTTGAACGTTTAATATCGTTAATTGGTACGGATAATTTAGAAAAAATAGAAAGTAGGAAAATATTACTAGTTGGTATTGGGGGAGTAGGTGGGTTTACTCTAGAGGCTTTAGTTAGAACGGGATTTGTAAATATTACGATTGTAGATGGAGATACTATTGATGAGTCTAATTTAAATAGACAAATTATTACTAATATTAATAATATAGGTCATTCTAAAGTAGTGGAAGCTTTAAATAGATATACTTCTATTAATAGTAGTATAAATATAAAAGCTATAGATGTAATGTTAACTAAAGATAATTTTTATGAATACATTAATGAAAATTATGATTATATTATTGATGCTTGTGATGACTTAACTATTAAATTAGAATTAATACGTTATGCTAAGGAACATAATATTAAAATAATTAGTGCCTTAGGAACGGGTAAGAAACTTAATCCTACTTGTTTAGAAATCACAACCCTTGATAAAACCGAAAATGACCCACTTGCTAGAAAACTTAGAAGTATGGTAAGACATGCTAACTTGGATTTAAATATACCAGTTGTATTTAGTAAAGAAACTAGTATGGATACTGATAATGTTATAGGTTCAGCTATATTTGTACCAGCTGTAGCAGGACTATATTTAGCTAATTATGTATTTTTAGATATATTAAAACCTCAAGATAACTCTTGAGGTTCATCTATTTTACCTAATAGATAATCGGCTGATAAATGGTATTTTTTGCAAATGGTATATAAAAAGGGAGTAGCAATTATGTTACGACCTCTCTCAAAACCAACGATAGCCGACTGAGAAGTGTTTAGAATATCTGCTAATTTAGCTTGAGTTATTTTTCTTTCTTTTCTGAAAGTTTTTAATCGTTCTTGACTTAATTCTTCATTTATTTCCTTTTTGGAATTCGTATATTTCTTTTTATTTGTTAGTCCCAGAATATAATCTATAGAGCAATCAAAAATATTAGCGACTTCATTTAATCTTTTTATAGGAATGATATCATATTGTTGTTCAAATTGATTATAAGAGCTTCTTTTAATATTTAATAGTTTAGCCATGTCATATTGCGATAAGTTATGATATTCTCTTAATTCCTTTAGTCTTTCTTTGTAATTCATCTTAATCACCATATAAATTTTCTCATGATTTCTTTCTTAATCAAAAAACTGGACTGTGTAGGTGATATTTTTCTTGACTTTTAGAATAGCTTAAATTATAATTTAACTATAAGGTGGATAGTTCATTATAAAATATTATGATGTTGTTTTAGATGAAGTTCTACTTATGGTAAAGGAAGATTTAAATGGAACGAAAAAGTAAGAAAATATGGATTATAGGTGGGTTAGTATTATGTTTAGTAGCAGTTATAGGTATAACCTTTGCTTTCTTTTCAACTGGAGGAACCCAAAATACTGCTAATACATTTACCAGTGGATGCTTGAATATTGAATTAACTGATGCATCAGCATCCATTAATTTAACGAATACTTACCCCATAAGTGATGTCGAAGGAGTAGATAGTACAAGTTATGATTTTACAATAAGAAATACTTGTGATACTAGTACAAACTA
>DVJF01000065.1 GCA_018716965.1 Candidatus Caccenecus avistercoris
TTGATAATACAGATATATGTAAGCCATATAGTACAAAATTAGAATATTTAGATATGGTAGTAGATGCAAGTGATCCAAAAAAAGAAAAGAAACCAGGATATCCAGTAGTAAATGCGGTAGTATTAGGAAAGGACAGAAAACAACCTATTCCCGTGTATAGTAGAATAGTATCTACTAAAGATCCTGAATTCAAAAGTATGAACAACTATACTTTAGAAAGTATAAGTAAAACATATGAGGCAGTAGGGAAATTTACAGGAGTATTTGACCGAGGATATGATGATAAAAAAGTGTTTAGATACATGGATAAACTACAGTTAGACTTTGTAATAAGACTTAAAACAAATCGTAATTTTCTATTTAAAGGAATTTCTAAAAATGTGTTAGAGCAAGCGAACAATAGAAAAGGGAAAATATTATTTACAGCAAAATTCCAAGGAGAAGAAAAAAGATTAACAATAAGTTATACAAGAGTACAAATGACAGACGGAAACCATGAAGAATATACTTGCCTATTTGTATATGGATTAGGAGAAGAACCTATGATGTTACTTACAAATAAAAGTGTTAAGGATGCCCATGATGCAAGAGTAATCGTTAGATTATATTTAGATAGATGGAAGATAGAGCAAATTCATAAAGCGGAAAAAGAAGCATATGGGTATGAAAATATGAGAATAAGAACCCTAAAAGGAATGAATAATTTAAATTTTGTTTTTATGATGTTACTAGGGTTAATAGCAAAACTAATTGAAGAAATGGATAAAAAATTATTATCAATAAAAATAATGGAAAGAAGTCAGTCATTAAGAGAAGATTTAATTGTATTTGTTGGAATGTTTGCAAGAGGAATAAAGGAAATACTTAGTTATGCTTATACAGGAGTAGCAAGTTTTAAAAAGGAAAAGAAAAAAAGTAAAGACTGTATATTTATAGAACAATTAAGTTTACAAATATAAGTAAAGTGATATAGCGAATATAGATTCAAAAAAGTGATAAAAAATCGCCAAGTTTATAGATACAAGAAAATAGTAAAAATAGAAGATAAAATCAAATTTGGTTTACATGTAAACCAAAAATATACAAATTTTTAAATTCATTTTCATAAAAAACGGAAACTTAAAATTTAGAATAGTTGAAAATATTATAAAAAAATGTTAAAATTAAATATAAGCAAATGGGGCTGATGAAAGTGAATTTAGAACAAAATATTTTACAGGTACCAATTGATGAAATAATACCTAATCGTTTTCAGCCACGACTTAATTTTGATGATCGTGGTTTAGAAGAACTTGCTAGTTCAATTAAGCAACATGGTATTATTCAACCATTAGTACTAAGAAGAGTAAATGATAAATACGAAATAATAGCAGGTGAAAGAAGATATAAAGCAGCTACAATGGCCGGACTTTCTAAAGTACCAGCTGTTATCGCTGATGTAGATGATAATAAAAGTGCTGAAGTAGCTATAGTAGAAAATGTTCAAAGAAGAGACTTATCAGCCATAGAAGAAGCCAGAAGCTATAAAAATTTATTAGATAAAGGATATTTAACGCAAGCCGAACTAGCTAAAAAAATGGGCTTATCTCAAAGTGCTATAGCTAATAAACTTCGTCTATTAAATCTTGATGAAGAAGTTCAACAAGCACTAATAGAAAATAAAATTAGTGAACGACATGCCAGGAGCTTACTTGTTTTACCAACCCATGAAGAACAAAGAAAATGGTTAAAGCGAATTATTAATGAACGTATGACGGTAAGAGAGCTAGATAATGAATTAAAAAAACTAAATGAAGAAGCAAATAAAGAAGAAGAAGACGAAACAGATGTACCATTAGTAAAAAATATTGATATTGATGCCATTAGAAAACAAGCAACCGAAATACCAAGTGTGAATGAAGAAAGTGATATAGCCCGTAAGCTAAGAGAAATTGAAAGAGAAAAAATGTTTAACCCTGATGTCATACCTGTTGATCAAGCAACCAATGATTCCAAAGGTAATTTCTTTAATTTCTTAGAAAATGAAAAAGTAAACATGAATATGGAAGAACCAATATTAAAAACACCAGCTATAAACATTGATTTACCAAAAGCTAGCATTCCTGAAGAAAAAAAAGAAGAAACCATTCCAGAATCTATAGAAGAAAAAATAGATGCAGTATCTAACTTTGAACCTATGGGAAAAATAACAGAGGAAAGAGAACCAGTATCTCCTAATCCAAGTCCAGTTTTAAATACCAATTTTGGCTCACCAGTAAAAGAGGATACAAAAACTACTAACGAAGAAGTATTTGATCCTGTAAATTTAATTGATACGCTAGATCCTGATTATGAAGAAAAACAAGAAGAGAAATTAGGCATTGATTTAAAAACAGCAATTAATACCGTTCGTGAATTAAAAGATGCCTTAAGCGAAAGAGGATTTAATATTTCTTTAGAAGAAACTGATTTAAATGATGTATATCAATTTATCATTAAAGTCAAAAAAGATTAAGCAAGTACAATTTTGTATTTGTTTTAATTTGACAAAAAACATGAATTTTATTATAATGATAACGTAAGTTACCAATGTAATGTAAAGGGTGGTGAAAATGGCTGGAAAAAGTATAATTGACAAAAAAACATTATTAAAAATTGCAATTAAAATGGTAGAGCGTGACGGTATAGAAAGTATTAATGCTAGAGACCTAGCAGCTAATGCCGGCATATCCACTAAACCAATTTATCGTATTTATAAAAGTCTCGATGAACTAAAAGACGATGTCAATGAAATCATAAAAAAAGAATATGACGAATTTATCATGAAACGCGTCGATAACAAAAATGCTCTAATAACGGTATGTGTTGCCTATGTCGAATTTGCTGAGATGCACAAAAATTATTTTAAATGTATGTTTTTATCCAATAATTTAAAATGGACAAGCATAGATGATGTTTTAAATGAGAAATGGAATCAATCAACTATTATTAATCTAGTAAATAAACATAGTCTTACTTTTGATGAAGCCAAAAGATTATTTATGAATGTATGGTTGTATGCTAATGGACTAGCAACCCTTATCGCGTGCAATGATTTAGAAATTGATAATAAAGAAATTTTAATTAGAATTGTAAAAATTTATAAAGAGTTATCAAAGCCTTTAAAAACCAATGAAAAAATTACTAATACCAAGTAATTTTTTTCTTTAAATAATATAATTTGGCGTTCCCTCATCTACACTAAGTAATTGATAAGCTTGATTTATATTACTAAAATGAAAAGTGTAATAATCTTTATCAGCTTTTATCAAAACTTGAAACGTATCTTTTTTAGTACTAACAGCTTTCACATATTCGTAAGTCTCTATTTCTGGATAATTTGTCTGCAAATAATTATCGATAATATATCTCGTATCTACTTGAATTCTAGTGTTAAGCAAATTATAACAAATCATACTATATACAAGTAAAATACTAACTACTACAAATAATGCAATTAAACTTTTCGTTTTCATGATCAATCTTCCTATCTCTATTAGTTTACCACATAATTACAAGAATATAAATATTTGCATTATTTAGTACTTGACAAAACCAAGTAGTAGATATAAAATATTGGCGAAGAGGTGATAAATATAAATACCCAATTTAAAAAGGGGGTCTTAGAGCTATTAATATTAGTCATGGTCGAAAAAAAAGACATGTACGGCTATGAATTAGTAGAAAAAGTAAGTAAAGTAGTAGATGTCAGTGAAGGAACAATTTATCCTATTTTAAAACGTTTAACGAACGAAGGATATTTTGAGGCCTATACAAAAGAATCTACCGAAGGGCCCATCAGAAAATATTATCATATTACCTCTAGTGGTCTAGAAGTTATGCAAAAAGAATTAATTGAATGGCGCAAATTTTCCAAAAGCGTTAATGATTTTATTGAAAGGAGTACAAAAAATGACTAAAGAAGAATTTTTAAATAAACTAAGAAGAGAATTAGATGTTTTAGAAGATAGTGAAATAGATGATATTATAAGTGAATATGAAGGTTATATTGAAGAAAAAGTATCACGTGGCCTAACGGAAGAAGAAGCTGTAAAAGAATTAGGAGACTTTAAAGAAATAGTAGAGGATTTAAAAGCAGCCTATAAAGTAAAACAAAAAGATAGTAATTATGTAAATCGTTTTATTAGCAAAATATCTTTAGGTTTTGATTATATTTTAAATGAACTAAGTAATAAAAGTGCCAAAGATATTATCAAGTTTATTGTGGAAATATGTTTAATATTATTCCTTATCTTCATATTTAAAATTCCTTTTCTTTTAATTAAAGATTTAGGTTGGAATATTTTTAGTGGATTATCTATTCCTTTAAGAGATACCTTTTATGGGATATGGTCCTTTATTATTGAATTATCTTACTTTATTTTGGCAGTTATTCTCTTTATTAAAATAATTGAGCGAAGATACTTTAAAGGGTTTTCTGAAAAAATTGTTGATGAAGTAGAAAGAGAAACATCTAAAAAAAAAGAGCCTAAGAAAAAAGAACAAACTGAACCTAAAAAAGAAGAAGTAGAAGTTATTCCTAAAAAACGTGTAGGAATAGTTGACATGATTACTAGTATTTGTATGTTCTTTTTAAAATTTATTGTTATTATCTGTTTATTTGGAGTAGCTTGTTATTTAGTAGGTATGGTATTTGCTCTCGGTCTAGGAATATATTTATTAATAAAAGGCGTTACCTATTTTGGAATATTCATCCTTTTAATTGCTTTATTCCTAGCGGGTATTCTCCTTCTAGAACTAGGTATCTATTTTATATTTAATAAACGGATAAAAGCTAGACATGTTTTAGCAGAAGTTCTAATAATTATTATTCTATCAGGAGTAGGATTATCTCTAAGTACAGTAGAAATTGCTAATACCGAAATAATTTATGACACATCTTATGAGGATACTAAAAAAGTAACAGAAGAAATTAAAATGAGTAATAATTTAGCATTATACGGCAATTACAACATCATTATTGATAATTCATTAACAGACACTATTAAAATTGAATATATCTATCCCAATATAAATAATGCCGAAGTAAACATTTCCTTAAATACTTATAGTAACGGATATTATCTAGATTATGAAGTGTCAAATCTATCTTGGAATAGTAAAGCATTAGAAGAAGTAATAGAAAATTTAAAAGATAAGAAAATATATGTAGATAACTTTGATATCGAAAAGAATGTCTATATTTCTGAAGAAAATAGTAAAATATTATTAGAAAATAAGAATTCTCATCAACAAGTAATACATGAATTCTCTAAAAACTATAGCATCCTAAATAAGACTATCAATGAAGATAATATTGTAGTAACTCTGAAAAATAATGATACTTTTGAAGAAGCGACAATTACAAATTCTTCAAGCCTACTAAATACAGTTGAAATAGGAAAAAGTTATACTTTTACCTTTGAATATAATACACTGGAATTGGACTTAACCCAAAATACCATTCCTGAAATATTTGGCAAATGTAAATTAATATCTATAGAATAAAACTTATGTAAAGATAAAAGTTTTCTCTAGCTTTTTTTCGCTATCTTTGATAACCTTATATTGGAGGGAAGTAATATGAAAAGAAAATTTTTATTATGTCGTCGCTGTGGTAATTTAATTGAAATGATTAACGATAGTGGCGTAACACCAATTTGCTGTGGAACAGATATGAACGAGCTTACTCCTAATAGTGTAGAAGCTGCAACAGAAAAACATATACCAGTAGTAGAAATAGATGGTAATATAGCCAAAGTAACCGTAGGAAGCACTCTTCATCCCATGGAAGAAGCTCATTATATCGAATGGATTTATCTAGAAACTTCAATTGGTATAAAAAGAGTAAAACTAAATCCGAAAGAAGAACCTATTGCGAGTTTTGCTTTATTAGAAGAAGAAACAGTAATATCTGCTTATGCTTATTGCAACTTGCATGGTTTATGGATAAAAGAATTAAAGTAAATCGTTTATGATTTGCTTTTTATTTTTACGAAAAAATGATATAATAAAAACAGAATAGGTGATAATAATATGGAAGAAATTAGTATGTTAGAACGCTATGGTGAAAACCTAACAGAAAAAGAATATATTACAGATCCAGCGATAGGAAGAGATAGTGAAATCAAACAAGTTATTTTAACTCTTTTAACTCCTGAGAAAAGTGCTCTTTTAGTAGGTAAACCAGGAATTGGTAAAACAGCTATTGTTGAAGGGTTAGCCTACCGTATCATAAAAGGCTATGTCCCAGATGTCTTATTAAATTATCAAATTATTAAAATTAATATTTCTAGTTTAATTGGAAGTACAACAAGCGAGACAGGTCAAGAAAATCGTATTGACTTATTAGTAAGAGAATTAGCAAAGAAAAAAGATACTATCATTTTTATTGATGAAACTCATTTATTAGTAAATAAAGATGGCGGAATGGACTTTGCTAATATGTTAAAAGCTGGCCTGGATCGTGGGACAATCAAAATGATTGGTGCTACTACTACTGAAGAATATGAACACTACATTTTAAGAGATCGAGCTTTTTTAAGACGTTTCCAAAAAATTGAAGTCCTAGAAACCGATAAAGATACAACAGTCCAAATTTTAATGGGAACTCTTCCTAAAATAGAAGCAACTACCGGTGTAAAATGTGAATATACCGATTTTGTAAAAGAAAAAATAATGCGTTTTATTGTAGAAATGACAGACGAATACAAAAGAGTTTATGAAATTGCATCTCGTTATCCCGATATTTGTTTAACGATTGTATCCAATGCTTTTACTTTTGCTTTATATGATAATAAAAAAACCGTAACTTTAAAACATTTTTATAAAGCTATATGTAATGCTAAAAATATTTACGATGACGCGAGATTAAAAGCTATTGAAAGTTTTAAAATAGAATTTAAAGATATGATAAGAGAAGAAGGGGTTGATTTAAATGAAACAAATTAGAGTATTTCAAATTGGTTGTGGAAAAATGAGTAAATATATTATGAAATATATTTATGATTTAGGAGGAATTGTAGTTGGGGCAGTCGATATAAATCCTGATATTATAGGAAGTGATATCGGCAAAATTATAGGGACTGATGCTAAAGAGATTATTATTAATGATGCTCAAAAACTAGATACCTTGCTAAAAGATACCAAACCAGATATAGCCGTTATTACAACATTAAGTTATTTAAATGATATAGAAGATTTAATAAGAACGTGTATCATGAATGGCGTAAATGTTATTACTAGTGCTGAAGAATGTTTTTATGCCGAAAGTTCGAATCCTACTCTTTATAAAGAATTAAATATTTTAGCTAAATCTTATGGTGTTACCATTACTGGCTGTGGATATCAAGATATATTTTGGGGTAACTTAATAACTAATTTAGCCGCTTCTACGCATAATATTACAAAAATAAAAGGAAGTAGTTCTTATAATGTTGAAGATTATGGTCTAGCTTTAGCAAAAGCTCATGGAGCAGGATTATCAATAGAAGAATTTACTGCTACTATTGCCTCTTCGGATAATATAAGTGATGAAGAAAGGCAAAAAATGATTGAAGAAAGAAAGTTTAATGCTTCTTATATGTGGAATGCTGCTAGTTGGATAGCAGATAAAATGCAATTAACCCCAATTAGAATAACGCAAAAGTGTGTTCCTACAACAAGCACTGAAGACTTATTTAGTAACACTCTAAATATGAATATCCAAAAAGGATTTGCTACTGGTATGAGTGCTATAACAACTCTAGAAACAAAAGAAGGAATAATAATTGAAGCGGAATGTATTGGTAAAATTTATAGTGAAAATGAATATGATAAAAACGAATGGACTATTTATGGTGAACCAAATACTACCTTAACTATTAATAAACCAGATACCGTAAAACTTACTTGTGCTGATATTGTAAATAGAATTCCTGATGTTATTCTAGCACCTCCTGGATTTATTCCAACTTGTAATTTAAAAGAAGCAACCTATAAAAGAACTTATGAAATGCGATAATTTTGCATTTTTTTAAATTAAGAAATAAAATTATTTTCTACTATTTTCTTTAAATGTTCATTTAATTTATGATCACAGGCATAAACATAGCAACCCTTAATTCCTCTAGTTAAAAGGACGCGGTAAGTATTACGAATAATTTTATCAGCAAGACGCTCATAATATTCTTTATCTTGCTTCATTAAAACATAAAGTCCATATAATGATTTCTCTGTATTAGCGCGCATCTTATAATCAGCAACTGCTTTTCTATTTTCATATTTTAAATCAGGCCTAATAATTACTCCAATATAATCAAACTCTAAACCTTGAACATTATGAATACAACCTACCTCATTAATAGCACTTTTTCTTGTGGCAAAAGGCTCACCATGTTTTAAATTCCAACTTGCTTCAAACTCCCCAATTTTAATATCCGTAAACTCTTGGTTATCTGCCTGCTGTGCATCTCTCCTCCAACAAAAACCTGCAACTAACCTTGCGTTATTATGAGTATTTTTGAGCTTTATTAAATCTCTTAATTCATTAGGTGAATCAAGAACCTGGAAATCAAAATGAAATTTACAACTTCCTTTTTTATTATATAAAAAATGTTCAACAAAATCTAAATAAGAATCACTTCCATTACACCGAAATTGACTAGTAAGTTCATATTCTAATATTTTAGCATGCGCCAATTTAGCAAAATACTTTATATTACTAATTGTTCCAATATCCTTTAAAGTAACCATTTGAGCTTCATCAACAAAAAAGACTGTAAGTTTAGAAGCATGGATAATCTCTTTAATTTGATTTTCTCTAATATTATAATGAACACCTGATTTTTCTTGTAATCTATGTGCTTCATCCACTAGTAAAAAATCATATTTATTTTCTTGATCACGAAAAAAATAACCTGAACTTTTAAATAATTCATGAATACTAACTTCATTATTATAAACCAAACTATTTTTATAAACCTTTCTAGGAGCCATATTTTTAGAAACATAAGCACCCATTAGTCCTAATTTTAGTAATTCACCAAGTAAATTAATAGCAAGTACTGATTTACCTGTTCCGGGACCACCTCTTACAATAACAACGGTTTTTTGATTATTAGTGAATGCTTGTTTAGCTTCCCATTTTATAGCTTCTGCAATAACTTTTTGTTCATCAAGTAAAGTATATTCTTTTTTATCTTGAATCATTTTATCAATAGCATCCAATAACTTTTTGTTAGGCTTTACTTCACTTTTATCGATTTGTTTTATAAGGTTCAAATCATCTCCCGATTTAATATAATGGTTTACAATGGCTCTAAGCATATATTTATCGTTACATCCATATATAGGAGCATTCGTGTAATATTTTTTAAATTTGTTAAGTAATAATGGATCACTATTTTGAAAAGAATAATTGTGTAAATAAACAATTGGAATTACATGGACATGATTTTCTTCAATATACTTATTATAATTTAAAAGCAATTCAGCATAACACATAACTTGATAAGAAGGGTGTAAAGAAGTCTTTTCTTTATTAGAAATTATTGTTTTAATAATCGCATCTTCACTTGCAACATCATTTATAACTTCCCATTGCTTGAGTTCAAATAAAAGAAGAATAGGTTCCTGATTAAAGTTATAACCACTTACGACAAAATCAATTCTTTTACTAGTTAAAGGAATATTAAATTCAATACTAATACCAACATTATCGGGTAAATCTTGTAATATAAAACTCATCATAGGTAAACTATTAGCCCATGATTTAATTTGATTTAGTTTTGTTTTTTTACCCATTTTTTCTTTATAAGCTTCATAAACCTTATTACTAATGATACCTTCTTTTACATATAAATCAAATTCTTTCTTAAGACACGAAAATATTATCACTTAACTTCACTTCCTATAAAAAAGCTAGCAAAAACACAAGTCTTTACTAGCACTTAAAATAATTATAACACAATTTTATTTAAAACTAATATCAAAATATTAAAACTATTTATACCTTTACTATCAAATGTAAAATGTATAAGATATTTCTAAATTATAAATAAAAACGTTGAATTAAAAAGATAATTCTCGTGATTGAAAAAAATAGCAATTTTATAACTAAATGCACGTTTTTCACTATAAAAATGTGCATTTTTTATTGATTAATTTAAAGAAAAGGAGTATTTTAATAACAGAT
>DVJF01000066.1 GCA_018716965.1 Candidatus Caccenecus avistercoris
AGAAAATAAAAAATCTATCTTAAAAATGTATGAAAAAAATAAACATAGACAAGATGAACCCGGAACAATTCGCCTATTAGGACTAAAATACGATGTTAAAATAGATAAGCATTATTCGCGTATTTTTATAGATAATGGCATAATTTATGCTGGAAGTATCGAGAAATTAAATAAATATATTGCCGAGTTAACAAATCAAATATTTAAAGAAGAAATAAAAAAAGTTTTAAAGATTATGCCCAATATTCCCGAGTTTACTTTAAGAATTCGAAAAATGAAAACTAGATGGGGTGTATGTAATTACATCAAAAAAACAGTTACGCTAAATTCGGAATTAATTAAATATGAAAGAAGTATCATTGATTATGTGATAGTTCATGAGTTCAGTCATTTTACGCATCATGATCATAGTGCAGCCTTTTGGAAATTGGTAGGTACTTATTATCCAGATTATAAAAAAGCAAGAAAGGAGCTTAGAGGATGATTATTGAATCACTTAATAATAGCAAAGTAAAAGCTTGGAACAAGTTAAAAGAAAAAAAGTTTCGAGATGAAGAAAACTTATTTTTAATCGAAGGAGATCATTTAGTAGAATGTGCTCTAAATTACGGTGTAGTAAAAGAAATTGTAACTTCCAATGAAAATTTTAAAATGCCTAATATTCCGATATATTATGTAACGGATTCCATCATGAAAAAATTATCAAATCAGGTAACAAGTACAGATATTTTAGCAGTATGTCAAAAACTACCGGAAAGAGAAATTAAAGGCAATGTTTGTTTGCTAGATAATATTCAAGATCCTGGTAATTTAGGTACCATTATTAGAAGTGCCAAAGCTTTCGGGATAGATAGTCTTATTTTAAGTTTAGATACCGTAGATTTATATAATGATAAAGTAATAAGAGCAAGTGAAGGTTTATTATTTGGCTTAAACATCATCAAAGCCGACTTAAAAGAAACGATTAAAAAATTAAAAGAGAAGAACTACACAATTTATGGCACTAACTGTAAAGAAGGGCCAGAATTAAGAAAAACTAGTTTTGCCCCTTTAAGTGCTATTATAATAGGCAATGAAGGAAGAGGAATGAAAGAAGAGTTAACGAGTATGTGTGATGAAATGTTACACATAAGCATTGATGGGGAATCTCTAAATGCTGGTGTAGCTGCTAGTATAATATTTTATGAGGTGAAAAATGGAAAGAGAAAAAATTAGTCAAGAAATAGCCAACCAATATGTTTTAGACGTTTTAGAAAGTTATATTGATATAAGTGAAGATGCCAATATTTTAACAAGCATCATGAATAATGAAGCAACATATGAACTTAATGATACAAAAATGGTAAAGGATACTCCTACGAAAAGAGTAATTCCTTTAAAAACAAAAGAATATTTTGCTATACTAAGACATGCTTTATCTCGTAAAGGATACAATCATTGCTATATTAAACCAATTATACGAAATGAAACAATCCAATATGAAGTATCTTTTCAAATAACCCAAGAATATTCTAGGAGGGGAAGATGAATTTAATTTGTATTGGCAAAATTGTAAATACTCATGGTATTAAAGGAGAGTTAAGACTTTTAAGTTCATTCTGTGAAAAAGAATTGGTATTTAAACCAGGATTTAAAATCTATATTGGTTCCAATTTAGAAGAACATGTTATTACTAGTTATCGTGTGCATAAAAATTTTGATATGATTTGTCTAAAAGGCTTATCAGATATAAATTTAGTACTAAAATATAAAGGACAGAAAGCATACATTAATAAAGAAGATTTATCTTTAAAAGAAAATGAATATTTATTAGAAGATTTAATTGGCATGGATGTTATATGTGATAATGAAGCCTTAGGTATAGTAAGTGATATTTATGATAATAAAGCTGGGAAATTATTATATATTACATTTGCAAAAAACTATTATATCCCTTATAATAATAATTATATAAAACAAGTGGATGTCAAGAATAAAAAAATTTATGGTGAACACATTAAGGATTTGATAGTATGAGAATTGATATTTTAACACTTTTTCCCGGAATGTTTGAAGGCTTTATTCATGAAAGTATTGTTAAAAGAGCTATTTTAAAGGGGTTAGTAGAAATTAATATCATTAATATTCGTGATTTTACTCTCTTAAAAAATGGTCAAGTAGATGATACTCCTTATGGAGGAGGAAGTGGTATGGTTTTAATGTGTGAACCAGTAGTAAGAGCAATCGAAAGTGTTAAAACAGAATATGCTAAAGTATATTTAACTTCTCCTCAAGGGCAAGTATTTAATGATCATCTAGCTAGCGATATATATAATTCATGTAAACACTTAATACTTGTATGTGGTCATTATGAAGGTTTTGATGAACGTATTAAAAACTTTGTGGATGGCGAAATTAGTATTGGCGATTATGTCTTAACAGGTGGTGAAATACCAGCAATGGCTATAAGTGATGCCCTAATCCGTTTTATTCCTGGTGTCATTGATACTGAATCATTTAAGAACGATTCTTTTAAAGATAATTTATTAGATTATCCGGTTTATACAAAGCCAAGAGTATTTAGAGGTTTAGAAGTACCAGCTGTACTTCTAAGTGGAGATCACAAAAAAATTGCTGAATATCGTAAAAGTGAACAAATAAGAGCAACTAAAGAAAAAAGACCAGATTTATTGAAGTAGGTGAGTAATATGGGTTTTACAATAAAAAGATTAGAAGATACATATGAATTAATAAGTTTTAATTATCAAGTTAAAGGCTTTTCTTATCCTTTGAAGAAAAATAGAAACAATACATGGAAAATAAAAGAATTAATTATTGTAAATCCTGATATTATTTCGGCTTTAATTAGTCATAATTTTGATAAGAAATTTCAAAAGATTGTAGAACTCTTTTTTAGCAGTAATGACTATGATGAAGATTCAACAGGAACCAGTCTAATGATGGCCCTAGATGAAGTAGCTCATCTTCGTACAATTATCATAAATAAATATAAGCGTTATCTAAAAAAAGAAAAAGAAGAAGAGTTTTTAAAAAAGTTAAAAGTACTGGAAAATGAGCTTCGCGTAAAAATAATTGACTTTAAACTTATAAAAGAACAAAGTCTTGTTCATAATAATATTGAGGAGAAAAATAAAAGTAGATAATTTCCTCTTGCCAAAATGCTAAAAATATATTATAATCATTTACAGCTGGTAGTTATGACTCCGTAGCTCAGCTGGATAGAGCAATCGCCTTCTAAGCGATCGGTCGGGCGTTCGAATCGCCCCGGAGTCACCATCGAGTTTATTAAGCCTGTAAAGGCTTTTTCTTTTGCTTCAAAAGCGAACAGTTAATATAAATCATTAAATTTAGCACCCACTTTAGTAATTTTCGTACTCATTATACCCAGAGAAAATATAATAGTATTTACTTTTATTTGATAATATGGTATAAGAGTTATAGGAGTGTAGGGTAGAAACGATACCCTATGGAAGAAAAATATTATTACGAAGAAATTGAACATTTAATTAAACATAATGAAATCAGTAAAAGAGTAAGAAAATTAGAAGAAAATAGAAGTTTAGTAGAAACATATTGGCAAATCGGAAAAATTATTGTAGAAGCCCAAGGCGGAAGTTTCAAAGCAAAATATGGTAATGAGCTTATAAAAAAATGGTCTAACAAATTTACAGAACTTTATGGAAAAGGTTATGATGCCACTAATTTACGTAAATTTAGACAGTTTTATTTGTATTATCCAAAATGCGCCCCGCTGGGTCTTGGATTGACGTGGAGCCATTACCGTGAATTACTACCAATCAAAGACAAAAATAAAAGAAATTACTATATTAATTTATGCTTAAAAAACAATTTATCCAAAAGAGAATTAATAAAAGAATTAAAATCTAATTCTTATGAACGGCTAATTGATAAACCTAATAAAATGAATATTATTATTCCTACAAAAAGTTCTATTACAACAGATATGAAAAATCCTATAATTATACCGATTCAAAATGAGGTAATATCAGAACATGATTTAGAATTAAATATTCTAGCTAATCTTGATTTTTTCTTTAAGCAGTTAGGAAATGGCTTTGCTTATATTGCTCATCAATATAAATTAGTAAAAGATAATCATAACTATTTTATAGACATATTACTTTTTAATTACAAATTTAATAGTTTCATAGTAGTAGAATTAAAACTTCGAAGCTTGAGAAAAGAAGATAAAGCCCAAATAGAATTCTATATGAAATTAGTAGATGAACAAGTAAAAGAAGTGCATCATAATAAAACCATTGGAATTATTATTACAAAGGAAAGCAATGAATTTATTGTTAATTTTGTGCATCAAGAAGATATAATTCCTTTAAATTATAAATTTGAAAAAATAATGGAAAGTAATTAAATTTATGTATAAAGTATAGTATAATAAAGGAAAGAAAAGAGGTCAAAAATATGGAACAAGCATCATTATTTGATACATCTTTAATAGAACCTTTAGCCTATAGGATGCGTCCTCGAAATTTAAATGAATTTGTAGGACAAGAGCATTTAATAGGAGAAAATAAAATTCTTCGGAAAATTATTGAAAGTGATCATATCCCATCAATGATTTTTTGGGGCCCACCAGGAGTAGGAAAAACTACTTTAGCTCGTATTATAGCAAGAGCTACCAAATCAGAATTTATTACTTTCTCAGCAGTTACCTCAGGCATTAAAGAAATAAAACAAGTAATGGAAGAAGCAGATACTAATAAAAAAATGGGCATTAATACGATTGTATTCGTCGATGAAATTCATCGCTTTAATAAAGCTCAGCAAGACGCTTTCTTGCCATTTGTAGAAAAAGGTTCTATTGTTTTAATCGGAGCCACTACTGAAAATCCATCCTTCGAGATTAACAACGCTCTTTTATCTAGATGTCGTGTTTTTGTTTTAAAAGAACTAACTACGAAAGATATTTTAACTCTTCTAAAAAGAGCTATAGAGGATGATAGAGGATTTGGTAACTCTACTATCAAAATTAGTGATGAAAATTTAGAATTTATTGCCGAGTTTGCCGGTGGAGATGCTAGATTTGCTCTAACTACTTTAGATATGATTATTACCAATGGTAAAACAAAGGAAGGCATTATTGAAGTTACCAAAGAAGATATAGAAGAACTATTAAACAAAAAGAGCTTGTTATATGATAAGAACGGGGAAGAGCACTATAATATTATTTCAGCTTTACATAAATCAATGCGTAACAGTGATCCTGATGCTGCCGTATATTGGTTAGCAAGAATGCTAGAAGCTGGAGAAGATCCTATTTATATTGCTAGACGGATCACGAGATTTGCGAGTGAAGATATAGGTCTAGCAGATACTAATGCTTTAAATGTAGCTATTAATGTTTATCATGCTTGTCATTTTATTGGCGTTCCGGAATGCAATGTTCATCTAACTGAAGCAGTTATTTATATGTCTTTAGCTCCTAAATCTAATTCCTGTTATGTTGCTTATGAAAAAGCGAGTAGTGATGCCAAAAACATGTTAGCAGAACCAGTTCCTTTAGTAATTAGAAATGCTCCAACAAAACTTATGAAAGAATTAGGCTACGGTAAAGATTATGAATATGCTCATGATACCAAAGATAAGCTTACAACTATGGACTGCTTGCCATCATCTTTAATCGGAAAAACTTATTATAATCCCGGGACTATGGGAAATGAAATACGCTTTAAACAAAGATTAGAGCAAATTAAAGAGTGGAAGAAGAAACATAAACAGTAAAAATAAGAGATTACGAAGAGTAAACTCTTTTTATTTGGTTAAAATAGTAGTGTTTCTATTTTTAAATATGAAAAACATAAAAAATGATGATAAAAATTCTTGATTTATTCTCAATTATATTGTATATTAATAATAGAATAGATGAGCCTATTTATGTAATAGGAAGTTTTGACAAGTTTTGTCGAATGGCATGACAAGCAATAAGTATTGTTATAAAATGGGTTTCAAGTAAAAGAAGAGTAGGAAATGAAAAAGGTATTAGAGAAATTAAAAAATAAGAAAGTACTAGCACTATATCTAGTGGGAGTATTACTACTTTCTACAGGACTTTCTTATGCATTTTTTGTTGCAACATCAAGTGCTACAGGTAATGGTAGTATAAGTAGTGTGGATACAGCAACAATTACTTCAGAAGGAATAGCTGGAGATGGCAATATCAGTTTTAGTGAAGCTGATATATATACCGGACATACAGCCATAGCTAGTATAAAAGTAACAGGAACAGGAGAAAATACACCCTTACTTTATAATGTAATATTTGAGGGAACCAATACTTTTACGACACCTATAAACTATACTATCTATAAAATAGAT